>JBBQSW010000151.1:0-8229 GCA_038213575.1 Chitinophagales bacterium
GGTAAAGCAAGTAACGTTCAGCACCGTGCGAGCAAGACCGTTTTCTTTCATAATCATCTCGGTTTTATCAGGAGTTTGCTGTTTCCAAGCGGCGCCCAAGGGTGGTGCTAAACTCGACGATTGCAGTCTCCAAAAGATTCAGGCTTGGATTGGCGCGGGTGCGCCACAAAATTGAATACCAACAAAATGCAAATAGATTTGCCAAGCCATGACATTAAGGAACCGTTTATGATTATCGCTTAGGATTCCTACTTTTGCAACCTTCAATCTAAATCTTATTCCTGCTTTTCGCACATGAAACAATTTCTATTCGCAGTATCCATCTTTGCTGCTTTGGCTCTTTTTACGCAAACGGCCTGTTATTATGACAATGAAGTGGAACAATACGGTGTAACCATTTGCGACACCGTAGCCATCAGCTATAGCGCTGACATACTGCCAATTATTCAAGCCAATTGCATTAGTTGTCACGCTCCAGGCAAGGAACAGGCCACGAGCCCTTTCGACAGTTACGACGGCCTGAAACTGTACACCCTCAACCGTGAAATCGTGGATCGTGTCAATGGAAACGGCGTAAATCTCATGCCTCCCAGCGGTGCAATTTCTGACTGCAACCAACAAAAAATAGCGGCCTGGGTAAATGCAGGCGCACCTAACAATTAGTAGCAGTTTCGCTCACCCTAACACTTTTCTATCATGTCTGGAAAACGTATCCTCCTTTTGATCCTTGGTCTTGGACTTATCGGTGTGGCCATTGGCTTTGCACTTTGGAACAAGCCCCACGAAAACATAGCGAAATCCAAAGCCGAAGCAACGGTCGAGGCCGTTGCACTTTTTAAGGAATACAACACGGATGAAAATGCCGCCAATGGCAAATTTCTCGGCAAAACAATCGCCGTAACAGGCAAAGTAAAAGAGTGCTCCAAAACCGGGGGAGGCCCACCCAAAGTTACGTTGGAAACAGGCGATGAGTTTGCCGTTATTTGTGAACTTGACGCACTGAGCCAACATGCAAGGACTGATTTTCAGGTGGGAGAAACCGTTACCCTTAAAGGCAAATGTGACGGCCTCAACTTAGATGTACAACTTTCTCGCTGTGTCGAGGTCAAATGATCGTTGACTATTGACGGTTGACTATTGGACTACACTCGTGCAACTCAAACACACTCAATATCAAACACATATTTTCATGCAAAAACTGATGATTTTCTGCGCTGCTTTTTTCGTTTTTACGTCAGCAGCCTCCGCCCAAAGCGGTCAAAAATTCTTTACCCGTGACGGTAAAGTTAAATTGGACGCCACGGCGGCCTCTTCACCCGAAAGAATTGACGCTTTGAGCAATAGCGCCACCTGCGTGCTTGATGCTGTCAATGGCAATTTTCAATGGGCGGTGCTCATCAAGGGCTTTCAATTTGAGAAATCTCTGATGCAAGAGCATTTCAACGAGAATTACCTGGAGTCGGGCAAATACCCGAAAGCCACATTTATTGGCAAAATAACCAATCTGGCTGAAGTAAACCTGGCTAAAGACGGAACCTACAATGCCATTGTTTCGGGTCAAATGACGATCCATGGTGTTACGAAAGACATTACCGCCAATGGTGCGCTCACGGTTGGCGGAGGGAATGTTAAGGTCAATGCAGGGTTTGATCTCAAATTGGCGGATTACAATATTAGCATCCCTTCTTTGGTAAGCGATAAAATTGCCAAAGAGGCCAAAATACTCGTGGACGCCTCGCTTGTACCCAAACAATAACCGACTTAGGGTGCTTGGGCGTTGGATACTGGACGTCCAACGCCCAAGTCAATAACGACTAAAAGTCTAAAGGACTGTTTTTATGAAAAAAATCTACTTGCTCACCTTTTTACCCGCCAAAGTCTTGACGACGGCGAGCTTGTTCGCTATCGTGTTAACCACGGCAAGCCTCTTTTCTCCCCAAATGCTTCATGCTCAAGACGAAGACCTGCTCTCGCTGCTTGGGGAAGAAAAAACAACCGATTACGCCACGGCTGCTTTCAAAGCCAATCGTGTCGTTAACGGTCATTCTATTGAAAACACGGCCAAAGGGGTACTTGATACCAAATTTTCTCACCGATTTTCTCCTGTTCGTCAGGGTATTTATGATATGTTTGGTCTCGATGGCGCCACCATCCGCATTGGTGCCGACTATGGTGTAACAGACCGTTTTATGATTGGCTTTGGACGCAACAACACCGAAAAAATTATTGATGGCTTTGCCAAGTACAAAATCCTTCGTCAGTGTTCGGGTGCCAAAAACATCCCAGTCACGCTCGCGTATCTTATTGACGCACAGATAAAAACAGTCAAGTTTGCCGATTTGGAGCGGAACAACAAGTTTTCCGACCGGATCTATTACACCCACCAATTGCTGATCGGGCGAAAATTCAACAGCAGGCTCTCGCTACAGCTCATGCCTACGTTGGTTCACCGCAACCTTACCACCTCACCAAATGATAAAAATGACGTTTTTTCCATGGGTGCAGCAGGTCGTATCAAACTCACCAAGCGCGTTGCCATCAATGCTGAATACTACTATGTTCCTGAAGGGCAGATAGAATCACCTTACGCCAACAGTCTTTCCATCGGTTTCGACATAGAGACAGGCGGCCATGTATTCCAACTGCATTTCACCAACGCAGCCCTTATGACCTACAAGGGATTCATCACCGAAACGCAGGAGGACTGGTTTTTCAAAGATGGGGATGGAAGGATGCTTACCGGCATCCGGTTTGGGTTCAATATTTCGCGGGTGTTTACGCTCGTGAAGCCGAAATTGCAGTAGTTGCATTACTGGCGCAATCCCGTCTGACGACTCAAGTCGTCTGACGGGTATGAATAGACCGTCGGTTGCAGTCAGACAACTTTGAGTCGTCAGACCGCATATCTTCCCAAATCGTTGTAATATAACAAACTACGTTCTACATCCGCTTTAGTAGGCTCAATAATCTTCAAGGAATACGGTCCTTCGTCGGGCACAGCCATACGCACTGTGCCGGACGAATTTTTTTTGTCCTGTAGCATTAGCGCCCAAATGGCGGGGAATATGCTGGGGTCAATATTCCTGTGTAGAAAAACTTTTTGCCCCAGTTTCAATACCGCTGCCCGAAGGCTTTGATTTCCTGCTAAGAAACCCTCACAAATCATCCCGATATAAACAGCCTCACCGTGCGTGAGCGGCTCCTCCGTTTCCATGAACCAACTTTCCAGCGCGTGCCCGACGCTGTGGCCAAAATTCAAGAGCATCCGCAAGCCTTTTTCCAAGGGGTCTTCCTGTACAATCCGCACTTTTACGGCGATGGATTTTGGGAGGATTTGGAGCCATTGGTTATCCGAACTTCCCGAAGGTTTTAAACTTTCGGGAAGTTGCTCTAGTAATACCGGGTCTCCAATCAGCGCATGTTTGATAACCTCCGCGTAACCGCTTCGCAATTCGCGTTCCGGCAAAGTTTGAAGAAAAGCAGCATCCACAAATACGGCTGCGGGTTGTTGAAAAACACCAATCGTGTTTTTAATGCCGTGAAAATCAATGCCCGTTTTTCCGCCAATGGCAGCATCCGTCATGGAAAGCAGGGTCGTGGGGATTTGTACAAAATCAACGCCTCGCTTCCAGGTGGCGGCGCAGAATCCGCCCATGTCACCAATGACCCCACCACCGAGGTTGACCACGAGTGCTTTGCGGTCTAGTTTCGCTGCGAGCATGGATTGCCAGATTTTTTCGCAGGTAGCGAGGTTTTTTTCTGCTTCGCCTGACTGGATTTCGGTCAAAGTGATTTTTTCGCGCAGCCCAGAGGTCTCGAGGAAGTAAAGAAGGCAATGATGGTGGGTGTTTTCGTCGCATAGGACAAAAATTTGCGAATAGCGCTGGCTTTCAAGCCATGAGGGAAAAGTCTCGGCGAGTTGGCCGAGGAAGATGGGGGAATTTTGAAGTAGGAAGGTGGGAGACATAGCGCCTAAGTTATAGTTACCGCTGCGGCATTCGTATCTCAATCCGCGTCCCCTTGCCCAATTCACTACTCAAGCTGAGTTTCCATCGGTGCTCCTTGCACATCGTTTTCACATAAAACAGCCCGAGACCAAAACCTTTCACGTTGTGTACATTGCCTGTGGGTACCCGGTGGAACTTGTCGAACACACGCTTTTGGTGCTCTTTTGGGATGCCGATGCCGTTGTCTTGCACGCTCAGAACCAGGTAGTTGCCCTCATTTTGGAGACGGATATGGATGTCTGGTTTCTCTTTGGAATACTTCACGCCGTTGTCTACCAGGTTGTGGAGGATGTTGGTGAGGTGCAGTTTGTCGGCGCGGACGAGTGGGTTGGCAGCATCAAGGTCGAGGTGCAAGGTGCCGTGCTTGTCGGTGACTTTTAGTTCTATGGAGGGAGAAATACTGTGGATGAGTTCGGCGAGGTTAATTTCTTCGACGTGGAGTTCGATGTTGTCGCGTTCGATTTTGGCGAGTTGCAGTACTTTTTCTACTTGGGTATTGAGCCTCAAAACCTGTTCTTTGATGATTCCTGCGTAACGGTTGAGGCGGGGATCTTCTTTTATTTTGTCGTTTTTCAAAAACACATCGGTGGAAATATTGATGGTCGAAATGGGGGTTTTGAATTCGTGGGTCATATTGTTGATGAAGTCGCGCTGCAACTCCGACAACTGTTTCTGACGCAAAATGACGAAGATTGAGTAAATGAAAAATAACACCGTGAGCAACATGAGCGCAGTAAAGCCCACCACAAGCCAAATGCTACTGAGGATATTGGCATTTTTGTTGGGGAAAAGTACCCCATAATAATAGATAAAGTCTTGATCGTAGTGCTTGGGCAAAGGCTCCGCCAAAGGCAGCGCGTCGTCTTTTTTGGTGGAATATTTTACGCGCTTGCCTCGTACCATTTGGTCGCTGGAGCAGTCAAAGATGCCATATTCATAATCTTCTTTAAGACCTTGTGCCTCGAAAGCCTTGCCGAGCGCGTGTTCCAAATCGCTGGCTTCGAACACATTGTTGACGTTGACCACCCAATAGTTGGTTGACACCTGCTGCACCAGTTTTTGGGTGGGCAAGGCGAAGAGGTTCATCTGCGCCAATTGGTTGGCTGCATCGAGCATCGCCTGGTTTACCCGGCGATTGAATTCTTGTTCTTGCAAGTTCCAAGTCCGCAGCACCCAATAGGTCTGCACAGCGAGGAGGCTGAGGCTTGCCATAGCCCCCAAAACGATGACGCGGCGAATGATGGTGTTCCTCATGAGCGTTGGTTATTTGTTAAAAGGGCGGGCAGGAAGACTACGGCGAGTTAACAGAAAAAGCGAAACCCTCCGCAAAGCAGTTGGTTTCGCTTTTAAAATTATTTCACTTTTGGATAACAGGTAATTATTGGAAAAGGAGGCTCAAAAGTCTCAAAATCCAGGGTCTGTTATCCTACGTCTTCAGTCGTCCATCTCCACCTCGCTGCCGCCTTCGTTGACCACATCAAATTTTACGACGGCTTCCACCTCGGGGTGGAATTTTATGGTTGCAGTGTACGAGCCGAGTTCTTTTACCTCTTCTGGCATCTCAATGATGCGCTTGTCGGCTTCTACGCCCAGTTCACTGAGGGCGTTGGAAAGGTTTTGAGCGGTGACCGAACCAAAAAGGCGGCCATTTTCGCCTGCTTTGGCAGTAATTTTGAGGCGCTTGCCGGTCAATTTGGCGGCTACTTCTTTGAGTGCGGCGATAAGTGCAGCCTCTTTTTTGGAGCCAATTTTTTTCATGCCTTCGAGGCGAGCCAAATTGGGCTTGTTCGCCACAATGCCCAAGCCTTGTGGAATCAGATAGTTGCGCCCGTAACCGTCTTTTACTTTCACGACATCGTGCTTGGCACCTACCTTGTCAATATGATCGAGCAGAATGATATTCATCTTACTGTTGAAATTTAGATGTTATTATTTCATCAAGTCGGCCACGAAAGGCAGGATTGCCAAATGACGTGCACGCTTGACGGCGGTAGCCACACGGCGCTGGTATTTCAGGCTGTTGCCTGTAATGCGGCGTGGGAGCAGTTTGCCCTGCTCGTTGATGAACTGGATAAGGAAATCCGAATCTTTGTAGTCAATGTACTTGATACCAAATTTGCGGAAACGGCAGTACTTTTTGCCGCGCAACCCTAGTTTTGGGTTGCTTAGGAACTTGACATCTTCTCTTGAAGCAGCCATAGTATTGTGCGAGTGAGTAATTGGTGAATGAATGGATTTTAAACGTCAAGGTCAACAACTTCAGGAGCAGACACTGCTTCGACCGCAGGTTCAGAAGCAACGACAGCAGGCGCTGCAGATTCCTTCTTTTTGCTGCGTGAGCCGATGAGGCCTTTGCGTTTGTCGTCGTTGTACTTGATTCCGTACTTTTCGAGTTTTACCGTGAGGAAACGCAAAAGATTTTCGTTGCGTTTGAGGTACAACTCAAATTTAACCAACCATTCGGAGGATTCACAAGCAAACTCGATGCAGTAATAATAGCCCGTGGTACGCTTGTTAATAGCGTAGGCCAATTGACGGAGGCCCATTTCATCCGCATGGACAATAGACGCTCCTGCGCCTGTTATCTCCTTCTGGATGTTTTCCGCTGTCGCTTTTACTTCATCGCCCGACAGTACTGGGTTTACGATGAAATTGACTTCGTAATGTCTCATTATGAGTCTGTTATTGAAAAAAAGAATGAACGTTTTATGAAAAACGGGCGCAAAAGTAGCAAACACTGCTTTCATATACAAATGTGTTTCCAAATTTAATTTTGGAATGAAACAAATCCTTTCGGCCCCCGACGAAAAACTACCTTTGCGGCACTTTTTATGCAGTTATGCAGTTATGGCGTGATGAAGTGATTTTTGAAACGTGCTCGCCACCATCACCCCATCATTTTATCTCTCACAACTATGGAATCCATCCGTCAAAAACAAGTTGGCGAACTCATTCGTCGCTTCTTCGGAATGATATTCACCGAAGAAGGCAGTAATATATATGGCCGTGGCAAACTCGTCACCGTCACCGATGTGAAAATGACCCCCGATCTTTTGGTGGCCAAAATCTACATCAGCGTGTACGGTACGGAGGAGAAGCCTGAAGTCATCCTTCAACTCGAAGACTCCCACAACATTCTGCGTCAAGCGCTCGCGGGAAAAATCGGCAAACAAATGCGCCGCATGCCCGACATCGAGTTTTTCCTTGACGACACCGTGGATGAAATGTTCAGGGTAGATGATTTGCTCAACAGGGTGAGCGAATCGGATAAAAAAATCGGGAAATAAGCCCCAATTGATCGTCTTAGGAACGCGGCACCAATAACTTAATTCCCAATATCCCACATCTGTCCTTGTCTACCATCCTCGACATTGCCCGCCGTACCATCCGCCTTGAAGCCGAGGCCCTCATCGCGCTTGCGGATAGCTTGGACGACAGTCCTGATTTTCAACGATTGGTGGAAGATATAGCGACTTCGCCCAGCAGCCGTTTGGTCATAACAGGCATCGGCAAAAGTGCGATCGTAGCCCAAAAAATTGCGGCCACACTTAATTCTACGGGCACTCCCGCTCTTTTCTTGCATGCAGCTGATGCCATTCACGGCGACCTTGGGATGGTGCAGCCCGCCGATTTTGTTATTTGCCTTTCCAAAAGTGGCGAAACTCCGGAAATCAAAGTCCTTGCCCCGCTGGTCAAAAATTTTGGCAACCCGCTCGTGGCCATCACTGCCAACCAAAAAAGTAGCCTCGCTCGCCAAGCCGATTATCTTCTTTACACCCCCATTGAACAAGAAGCCGACCCCAACAACCTTGCCCCCACTACCAGCACCACCTCCCAGATGGCTCTTGGTGACGCACTCGCGGTGGCATTGCTTTCCAAAAAAGGTTTTGGTTCTCAAGACTTTGCAAAATTCCATCCGGGTGGAGCGCTCGGCAAACAACTTTATCTGCGAGTCCAGGAATTGTACCTTATGCACGAGCGACCCGTAGTAGGCCCCGATGCAAGCCTTTCGGAGGTGATTCTGGAAATTAGTGCTAAACGTTTGGGTGCCACTGCGGTAGTCAGTCTGGAAGACGAATTGCTTGGTGTCATCACCGATGGCGATCTGCGTCGGATGCTCCAGCGTGGGGGAGATTTTAATGCTGTTTGCGCCCGAGACATACTTAGCCCGGCTGCGAAATCGGTTAGCCCTGATACCTTGGCGGTGAATGCGCTTGCATTG
>JBBQSW010000152.1:0-8156 GCA_038213575.1 Chitinophagales bacterium
CGTTGTGGTGGGCGGCCAAGACACGGGTTATGAATGGGAACATCAGGCCATTAAAGAAAAATATCGAGGCTGGAACGGCAATGCTGCCGATCATAATTACAACTGGCATGATGCCATTCGTGTTCTGATCGGTATAGGAGATAATTCTTGTGGGCTCGATCTGGCCGAGCCCTGCGACGACAATCAACACGGTACCCACACCATGGGTACGATGGTAGGCAGTGAAGGTTCAAACGACATTGGAGTAGCACCCGAAGCTACCTGGATGGGTTGCCGCAATATGGAAGAAGGAGATGGTACGCCTGCTACCTACATCGAATGCTTTGAATGGTTTGTGGCGCCGACGGATCTCGACGATCTAAATGAGGATCCCTCCATGGCACCCCATGTCATCAACAATTCATGGGGTTGTCCCACTTCAGAAGGCTGCAATGGAAGCAATTTCCCGGACATGGAAACGGTGGTGGAAAATGTACGGGCAGCCGGAATCGTCGTCGTGGTGTCGGCGGGGAACAGTGGCTGGGGATGCAGTACGGTGGATTCCCCCGCAGCCATTTTTGATGCGAGTTTTACCGTCGGGGCTACCACCAATACTGCGAACGACAATATTGCCAATTACAGCAGCCGGGGGCCGGTCACGGTTTACACCAATATTATGAAGCCCGACATTGCCGCTCCCGGCTCGGGAGTCCGGTCTTGTGTTGGTCATGATAACGATGCCAATTCTTATGGCTACGCTTCATGGAATGGCACCAGTATGGCAGGCCCACACGTAGCAGGTGTAGCAGCACTCATCATGTGTGCCCGCCCGGATCTCATGGGCAATGTAGATGCAATAGAAGACCTGATGCGCAACAACGCGGTGGCGCGTTTTGCCGTAGCCCCGTTTTGCGGCAACGACAATGCCAGTTCGCACCCCAACAACGTGTATGGATGGGGGCGGGTGGACGCTCTGGCCGCAGTGAATTCAGCGCTGCCGGTGGAACTCCTTGAATTCAATGCAATGCACGCCGGGAAAACGGCCCAACTCCAATGGGTGACGGGTTCTGAAAACGACTGTTCGCATTTCACCGTGCAGCGCAGCGGCGACGGCTTTTCGTGGAAAGACATCGGCGAAATGCCGTGTACGGGCAATGGCGCCTCGAGCGAAACCAGCTATTCGTTCAACGATCCAAACCCGCTCAAAGGCTTGAATTACTATCGTTTGGAGCAGTTCGACTATTCCGGAGAATCTTCCAAAACACCTGTTCGGGCCTTGAGTTTTGCGTCGAGCGGATACAACCTGCGCCTAACGTCAGGAAAATCGTTGGCCTACTTTGAAATCATAGGAGAAAATGCCGACGAGCACGCCTGGCGTCTGGAAATCCGCGCCATGGACGGCCGCGAGGTACAAAACCTCAGCGTTGAAGACAAAGGCTGGCTGAGATTGCCCGATTCGCCCTCTGGGGTGTATTCGGTGCTGCTGCGCGATGGCGATGGCCGGGCGGTGGCGGTGGAGAAATGGTTGTGGGTGGACTAGATTTGACTGTTAATCCGGGAAACGAAACAGATTCTGCATCTACCATGATGCTTCTACGACGCGCCTGGGTCCTTAGGCCTACGGTATGCACACATTCCATATTGATTATCAAGGATAGAAGCAAACAGGCATAACATCTAACATCTTGTAACCCGCTGTTTTAACGGCGGGTACAGGCCTGCCAACCCATCACATCTAACTTCTTTACTGATGCGGCAACAAAAGTCATTTCTCTTTTAATGTCGCAATCATCATTTCTTCCAAAACATTGAGGTCAATATCATCCAGCTTATTGATATAAAGGCACCCAGCCCCTGTTTTGTGTTTACCCAATTTTGTCAGTGCGGCAGCATGAACCTGGAGATTCATGAGGTGTATGGAAAGGTTTGCTTTACGGGGAGAAAAACCAATTTTGAACCAGTCAACCTCTCGTCCTGTGGCAGGGCTTTTATATCTTAATTTTCCGAAACCAATGAGTGAACTGCCCCACATTTTTGGTGCTTCATTGCTCACTTTTTGCATTAAATGTAGCAAATTAAAGCTGTCATTACGCTTTTGTTCATCTTGCACACCATTGATAAAATCCTCTACACTAGAGGTGGTTTCTTTCGTTTTTATTTCTGCTAATTTTCCCATGTTGAATGTTATTATTTGAATTGATTTGACTTTGTTCCTGCTCATCTCGCCTGGTGTTTTCACCTTCGGCATCTACCAATTACACAGTGACTTTCAAGCTATTACAATTTTTACCCTTCCGTTGAAAAAGCGTGGGTTGTCCTCCTGACGGGATCTGTCCGCGCTACGGTGCGTTTATTGAAATAAAACCAACACAAAGGTAGTGAAATTGACAAAATCTAGCTTTACGCGCCGTTGCGTGGACAGATTCCGTCAGGAGGACAACGCACGTTTTTTGGGTTTGAAGTAGTTTATAGAAAAAAGCGTACGTCACAAGAACCTGCCACTAGTTTTAAAGAAGCCGCGCTTCACCGTATCTTTCGGCAGAATTTTTGCTCTTAACCATTCCCTTGCTTTGGGTTCATCCCCCACTTTTAATCAAATTCTCAAAAATGGATTTCGCTTACCTCCTCAACATACTGCTTCGCCGCAAATGGCTCATCCTGGGTCTTATGGCCGCTGCCGCCGTCGGCACGTTTTTCTTCGTCGGACAAAAACCGGAACGTTTCAAATCAAGCGTGGTGCTGGCCACCGGCATTGTCAACTACAAGGGCATCAAATCCGACAATTCCGACGCTTTTGTGCAGCAATACCAGGTGGACAATGCGTTTTCCAATCTGCTGGAATTTGCCCAGTCACGCACGGCCATCAAGTTGGTCACCATCGAAATGCTCCAACACGATTTGGCGGCAGAAAGCGGCGATGGCACTGAAAAACCCTTCCGGCAGGCCAATCTTGGTCTGGCCAATTTTTCTGAAGAAGAGAAAAAGTCGCTGTTTACCGAACTCCAGAAAATTCAGCTCGAAAGCCTCGAAGACCCCTCCTTCAGCCCGCAATTCGATTTCTTGTTGGACAAAATTGCCCGCGCTTACGGCTATGACAACGACGCGATTTTGCGCAGCTTGTCCGTCAAGAGAAAAGCCCAAACGGACTATCTCGACATTTCCGTAACGACCGAAATCCCGGCACTATCCCAGCATTTGGCGAATTCCTATGCCAACCGGTTTTTGACCTATTATTTCAACCTGTTGGTGCGCGACAAACGCCAAAACGTTGAATCGTACACCAAACTCGCCAACGAAAAAAAGGCGGTAGTAGATTCTATTAGTGACTTGAAGTTTGAATATTTGAAACAAAAAGGCCTGCCCGCGCTGGGCAAACAAAGTGAGGAATTGGTGGGCCAAATCGCGAAGCTGGAATTTGAGCGCCAACGCGCTGCCGCCAAAAAAATGTCCGCCGCTGAATCCGTCAATCGCATCAAAAAATACGAAGGCGATCGCGAATCGCGTGATGCCCGGGAAATTCAGAGCCGACTTTTGGAAAAAAACAACACCGCCGAACAAATGGAACGAGTGCGCGAACTCACCCGCCGAAATGCCGAAGCAGGT
The DNA here is from genome assembly GCA_038213575.1 of Chitinophagales bacterium. Classification (GTDB taxonomy): domain Bacteria; phylum Bacteroidota; class Bacteroidia; order Chitinophagales; family Saprospiraceae; genus M3007. The sequence goes on from JBBQSW010000152.1 coordinate 3,583, forward strand.
GGCAAAAATGCCGAACTCGCCGACGAGCTCTCAGAAGCCAAATCCGAACTGGAAGATGCCATGCGCTCTTCCGCCCGCTCTCAAGGTCGCCCGCGAAACGAGGAAGGCAAAAAAACCAAGGAAGACCTGTACAAAGACCGGGTGGACAACGACCTCGACCGCATCGAGGCCGAGGAAAGTTACAAGCGCACGAACAGCGAAATTTACTCCCTCAAAAACAAACTTAGCGGCATGGTGGTCAGCGACGAGGTTTTTTCAAAACTTCAAGCGGAGCAAGACAATGGCCAACTTGAGTTTGATAAAATTTATGACGAGTATATCAAAGCGAAACTCCTGCTCGAAAATGCCGAAAACCCACTCTCCATCGTCCAGAATGGGCAATTGCCTGAATGGCCCGAACCTGACCGCCGCAGCTTGCTCAGCATTTTTGCCGCCATCGTGGCAGGTAGCATGACTATCATCGCGCTCTTTGGGCTGGCTTACCTGGACCATACCATTCAGTCAGCAGATTTATTCAAAAAATATACCAACGGTCTCCCGCTGCTGGGCACCATCCCGGCCGTGCCGGTCAAAGGTTTTGATCTGGAGCGCATTTTTTCAGCCAAAAACCAAGAGGGAACGTATGCCGCATTCCGGGAGAGTCTGCGCAAAATTCGGGGCCAAATCATTGCTTCTGGAGGCGGTAACATCCTGATTGTCAGCCCAAAAATCAAGGAGGGAAAAACATTCACCATGCTCTCCCTGGCGCACTCTTTGGCTTTCAACAACAAACGGGTGTTGATGCTGGATACTAATTTCAAAGCACCGCTCCCCGAAACATTCACCGATCAACCCAGCGCCAACAAAGCCATCCTGAACAAAGTCCTTGAGGACCACGGCTTGGCCGAAGTGTTCCAACTTAAAACCCAGACGGCCGAAAAAAGCGAAACCCAACTGGTAGATATTTTGGGCAATACCGGCCTTCCCAACTCGCCCGCAGAATTGCTGGAGCCGGAACAGTTCCGGGCATTCCTCACCGATCTCCGCCAGCATTACGATTATGTCCTGATGGAGGCTGCCGCGCTTAACCAATATTCGGATGCGCACGAACTTGTGCCTTTTGCCGACAAAGTCCTGGCCGTTTTTAATGCCAACTCGGTGCTGAAAAATGCCGACAAAGAGTCGCTTCAATTTCTGCGTTCAATTAATAGCCAATTTCTTGGAGCGGTGCTCACGGAAGTGAAGGAGTGAAAAATGTCCAATGTCCAACAAGGAATGTCCAATGTCCAAGGAGGAACAACTCTTGAGGTTTTCAGCAAACCTCAAGAACCGGCGGCACTTGGACATTGGACATTCCTGCCTGGACATTGGACATTCCTTGTTGGACATTGGACATTTTTTTCCCCACCTTTGTCTTTCCAAATCTGATTTCTCACCCACCCACCTTCTTTTTTTATATGAAAAAAGTGATATCCCTCCTCGTGCTGCTTGCATTCGTAGCAGCCCCCACATTTGCACAACATAGCAAAAAAAGGCCCTCCACGACTGGTAAGGTGCCCGAAAACCCCCATATTTCTTGGCCTGGCAAAGCAGTGGTGCCGATGGCAACCAACCCATTCGGGGTAGCCACGCCAAGACCAAAGCCGATGCCTACGCTCCAGCCTTCGACGGTTTACAAAACCTCCGAGGTCTCTGTAGTGCGCGGTGAAAACGGTTTGCCCATTTTGTTTGAAGGCAAAACTGCGGCATCTGGAAACGCAAGCGAAAGCAAACCTGTGAGCGAACGGGCGATTGATTATTGCGCAAGTTTAAACCCGCAAGGCATCGTCCAGGCTGAGGCAGAATTTATTCCACAAAGAACCCAAACCGACGAGCAGGGCAATGCCCACGTTCGTTTGGAGCAGGTTTTCAACGGACTGCCCGTTTGGGGCGGCGAGGTGATTTGCCATACAAAAAATGGCGCGTTCGAGCGTATGAACGGAAGGTATTTCCCAACGCCAAAACTTGCCACCCTAGTTCCTGCAATTAACGCAGATGCCGCGATATTGAAAGTTAAAACGGAAATCGGCATTTCAAAGCTCAAAACCAATTGGTCGGCAGCAGATTTGAAACTGATTGACGGTCAGCCGTTTTCGGCCAATTTGATTGTTTTCCACCCAAAACAAAGCCTTATCGGCGAGCGCCTGACTTGGCATGTGGCAGCACGACCCAATGTGCTCAGCCGCTCCGAATGGTTTGTGGATGCCATCACGGGTGAAGTGCTCGATCAGTTTGAACATACTTGCAACTTGACCGGGCATTTGCACACTGCCAATGACGGATGTAACAATCATGCATCTACAAGCGCTACTTTCTCCGAATCACCTGCAGATGAAGAGGCTCCCGTGAACGTCAGTGGCGTGGATTTGCTGGACATGAACCGTACTTTTATCAACGGTGGCTGGCAAGAAGGCAACCAATTTTTGCTGGAAGATGCGAGCAAATCTATGTTCAACTCCAGTTCATCCAATATGCCAAACGACCCAGTCGGGGTCATTGTCACGCTCGATGCGTTTAACTCCTCGCCTGAAAATCAAAATTTTACAGCAGATTTTGTAGTTTCGAGCAGCTCGACCTTTACAAACAAAAAAGCAGCCATCAGCGCGCACTACAATAGCATCAAGAGTTTTGACTATTTTAAATCAAAATTCAGCCGCGAATCCATAGATGGGGAAGGAGGCAATGTAATCAGCATCGTGAACGTGTCAGAAGCCAACAGCACCTCCATGGAAAATGCTTTCTGGAACGGTCAGGCGATGTTCTATGGCAACGGCGGTAGCACTTTCAAACCCCTCGCGCGCGGCCTCGACGTGGGTGGCCATGAGATGACACACGGAGTGATAGAAAAAACCGCCAACTTGATTTATCAAAATGAAAGTGGCGCGCTCAACGAATCTTTCGCCGACGTGTTCGGCCAGATGATTGACGGCGACGTGAACGACTGGAAAATCGGGGAGGATGTTATGCAAAGTGGTGGCGGACTTCCAACTGCCTTGCGCGACCTTTCAAACCCCAACAACGGACAGTCATCCAACAGCCCGTTCTGGCAACCCAACCATACCAACGAGCAATACACGGGCAACCAAGACAATGGCGGGGTACACATCAATAGCGGCATTGTCAATCGCGCTTTTTATCTTTTTGCCAGCAATGCAGCCGTTGGCACCGCAAAGGCAGAGCAGGTATATTACAAGGCTTTGCGTGATTATCTGGTGAAATCCAGTAAATTTATTGACTGTAGGATTGCAGTAATTCAGGCTGCCACTGACCTCTACGGCGCTACGGAGGCGAATGCTGCTGCAAATGCTTTTGCTCAAGTGGGTATCGGCAGCAACACGCCAACAGGCAACTATCTCGGTCAATTAAGCACGAACCCCGGCACAGATTATATCCTTTGCACCAGTGATGATGGCAATGATCTCAATTTGATGAATGGAACAGGGCAAATTTTGCTCAATTTGTACGACGAAGGCCTTCAAAGCCGTCCGAGTATCACGGACAACGGGATTGATTTTGTTTTCGTCAATACGGAAGGCCATATTATACTCGGCTCCCTGAATTATCAAGTCAATCCGATTGATATCGTTATTAGCCAATTGAGCCTTGACCCTGAATGGCGCAATGTGGCCATTTCGAAAGATGGAAGATTCGTTGCGGGAATAACTGATTTCCAAGAGCCGCGGATTTATATTTATGATTTGGCCAGTCCGATTGGAGAATCCGAGACTTTTTACCTCTACAACCCAACCTACACGCAGGGACAAATCACAGGGGACGTAGAATTTGCCGACGTGATGGAATTTGATTATTCTGGCCAATACCTTATGTACGATGCGTACAATGACCTGGACGGTGTAGGCTACTGGGACATTGGTTTTATACAATATTGGGAGAACGACCAATTCACCGATGGCGGTGATGCTTTCATCACGAAACTCTTTACCGGCTTGCCCGAGAAAGTGAGTGTCAACAACCCCGCCATCGCCAAGAATTCACCCTATATCATTGCGTTCGACCTCATTGACGAGATCGGCACCCCACGTTATGATATTTTGGGGGCCAACTCTGAAACGGGAGACTACGATGCGATTGTTACAAACAACGGTGACCTCGGCTGGCCAAATTACAACCGCTTCGACAACAAATTGCTGTACGAAAAACCGGACGCTTCTGGCTATGACCTTCGCTTACAAGGTTTGAATGCAAACAAGATCCAGCCACAAGGTGGTAGCAGTCAAATCGTAGCATCGCACTATTGGGGCGTATGGTATGCCAACGGTATTCGTGGCCTTCAAGTAGGCACGGAGGATATTACAAGTCAAAATTTTGCAGTAAAAATATCGCCCAACCCAACGGCAGATTTTGCACAACTGACGCTTCGGGCCAATGCTGCTTCGGACGCAGTCGTGAGTGTTCACAATCTTTTGGGTGAAACACTAATGACCCGTTCAGTCAATCTTTTAGAAGGAGAAAACCTGCTCGATATTGACCTCCAACATTTGCCTTCAGGCAATTATGTCGTGCGCCTTGCTACCGAAAATGGGGCTGGTGCAGCG
>JBBQSW010000153.1:0-8136 GCA_038213575.1 Chitinophagales bacterium
TTTCAGATGCTCGCCCAACAAGGTTATGTGGTGGCTTGCGTGGACAATCGTGGCACAGGTGCGCGGGGCGAGGAGTTTAAAAAGATGACTTACAAACAGTTAGGCCATTACGAAGTCATGGATCAAATAGAAGCCGCAAAACATCTTGGCACCCTGGATTTTGTGGATCCTGAGAAAATTGGCATTTTTGGCTGGAGTTATGGGGGCTACATGAGCACCAACTGTATTCTGAAAGGAAGGGATGTTTTTGAAGCAGCCATTGCGGTCGCTCCTGTCACGAATTGGAAATGGTATGACTCGGTGTACACTGAACGCTACATGCAAACCCACGAAGAAAATGAGCTGGGATATGAAGAGAATTCACCCACCAATTTTGCCGAACAACTGGAAGGAAGTTACCTGCTCGTGCACGGCCTCGCCGACGACAACGTACATTTCCAAAACACGGCAGAAATGGCCAACGAACTGATTGCCAAAAACAAACAGTTCGATACCATGATCTACCCCAACCGCAACCACGGCATCAGTGGCGACAATGCCAAATTGCATTTGTACACGCTGATGACGAAGTTTCTGAACGAGAAGTTGAAAAACAAGAAAGGGGAGAAGGTGGCGCGGCCCTGAAGGTGGTTATTCTTTTTGGAAGCCAATGGGTCTTCGCGTTTCCCAGTCTTTGGGTTTACCCCATCTTTTCCACAGCCAATTCCCACTCACCATACACCTTAGCTAATTCAGCCTTTAAATCGCCGTATTTTTTCAAATCAGCATTCGCGCCGGGCTTGCTGTAAAAATCTGGCTCGGCCAATTTTTGTTCCCATTTGCCGATTTCTACTTCGAGTTCGGCAATGCGTCTCTCCTGTTTTTGCACCGCGCGTTCCAATTGCTTTTTCTCTTCTGCACTGATGATTGGCTTTTGGCCGTTGGCTGCTGACAGTTGAACGTTGACTATTAACGGCTGACCATTGACTGCTGGTTGTTGATTGTTGGCCGCCGTCCGTTTTTCGACTTCGCGCATGTTGTCCAACTGGCGTTTCTCAAGGAAATAGTTCACATCGCCGAGGTATTCTTTCAAATGGCCGTCGCGGAATTCTATCGTCCGATCTGTGAGTCCAGACAAAAATTCCCGGTCGTGGCTCACGATGAGTAGGGTGCCATTGTAGTCCGAAAGTGCTTGTTTCAACACGTCTTTCGAGAGCATGTCCAAGTGGTTGGTCGGCTCATCGAGCAGGAGCAGGTTGAAGGGGCGGAGCAACATACTGGCCAAGGCAAGGCGGGCACGTTCGCCACCCGACAGCGCAGCCACTTTTTTGTCTACGTCTTTACCACTAAAAAGGAAGGCACCAAGGATACTGCGGACTCTGGTGCGCATTTCTTCGGGGCAGTTTCCTTCGAGGGTTTGCAACAGGGTGAGTTTGGGGTCGAGGGTCTCTGCCTGGTTTTGTGCGTAATAGCCCACCAGCACATTGTGGCCGAGTGTGGCTTTGCCAGAAGTAGCGCTTTCTTGTCCGACGAGAATTTTGGCAAGGGTAGTTTTACCCTGTCCGTTCTGCCCTACAAAAGCTACACGCTCCCCGCGAAGCATTTGAAAATCAACATTTTCCAAGACTTTCACGGAGCCATACCGCTTGGTCAGGTGTTCTACTTTGGCCGTTACTTCGCCGCTTCGTGGTGCATCCGGGAAACGGAGTTTCATCGTAGACGTGTCCATGTCGTCAATCTCGATGCGCTCCATTTTATCCAGCTGCTTTTGCATGGACTGCGCCATCTTGGTCTTCGTGGCTTTCGCCATGAATCGTGTAATGGTGCGCTCGCGGTCGGTAATAAGGCGCTGCTGGTTTTCGTATGCATTCTGCGTCAGTTCACGGCGGTCGGCGCTGAGTTCTACATATCTAGAATAGGCCGCTTTGTAATCGTGGATTTTTCCGAGCACAATTTCAGCCGTGCGATTGGTCACATTGTCAAGGAACCTTCTGTCGTGACTGATCACGATGACCATGCCGGGGTAATTGAACAGCCAGTTTTCCAACCAAAGTATGCTTTCAATATCCAGGTGGTTGGTCGGTTCGTCCAGCAGCATCAGATCCGGGCGACGGAGCAGCATTTTGGCAAGTTCTATGCGCATTTGCCAGCCGCCACTAAATTCGTCGGTCAAACGCTTCATATCTGAGGCCTGAAAGCCTAGGCCGCCCAGCACTTTCTCGGCATCGGCTTCGCTCGTGGCGCCGCCCATGTGGTGCAAGTGTTCGGTGATATCGCTCATCTTTTCGATGAGTTTGTGGTACTCGTCTGATTCGTAATCCTCCCGCACCCCGAGTTCATCGCTGACGCGGTGAAGTTCACTTTCGAGTTCCAGAATTTCGGAAAACGCCGTCATGGTCTCATCAATCACCGTCTTGCCTTTTGGCATGAGCATATCCTGGTGGAGATAGCCAAGGGTGAAGTGGCCGGGCACCACTACTTCGCCTTCCTGGGGCGACATTTCCTGAGCGATGATCTTGAGGAGTGTGGATTTGCCCGCACCATTGCGGCCCACGAGGCCAACGCGCTCACCTGGCTTGAGCACAAAATTCACGCGATCGAGCAGGATGCGGTCGCCGTATTGGATGTAGATGTTGGAGAGAGATAGCATAACGGGGCGCAAAGGTAGGACTTTACCGCCGCAAGTCGCTCAATCTACCAACTCCTTGAATTTGGTTTTGAAAATTTGCAAATCTGCCTCTCCCAGATTGCCAAGTCGGGCGATGATGTCGGCTTTTTTGGCTGTGACAATCCTGTCAATTTTCAACACAGAAGGTTTGCGAAGACCGTTGGCAAGGCTCGGAGAGAGCAGTATTTCATTGTCTGAACGGAAATCGCGGACAACAGAACTGACGGCACACAAAACCAAATCTGCGAATTGGTCTTTTGTCTCGCAGTCAACAACGGAGGGCCGAACTTTTCGATTGGTCAGTTCGGCAAAAGGGAAGGGGATTAAAACGATGTCACCTGTCTTCATACGGGTTTTTCTACTAAAAAATCTTGATAAATATCTTCTTCCTCATTTTCCCAAAAGGAAAGAGCGTCTGTTTGAGCAGCAAAATTTCGGACATCCTCTTCGTCACCCAAGGCTTCCACAAAGGTGATGATCACCTTGTATTTCCCTTTGGCAGGGATTTTTTCCAAGGGAAAAATTTTCCCACTTTCGTAGATGGCTGGTATAGCAAGCATGATTTGAATGGATTGGTTTTGTTTCTACAAAATTACATTTTTTTCTGAAAAACGATGCAGGAAAATTCAAGAGATTGGTTGGCACTTCGATTGTTAGCCAAACGCCCTTGTTGCGGCGGTATTATGACCCGGCGTCCACAAGTCGGGTATCCAAAGCTTATCGGCTAATCAAATTTGACCGGCCATCGAGGTGTGCCGGGTCACAAGACCCCTGGCACGGCGGAAAACTCAGAATTAGACAGGAAAATCTATGAACTCTACCGGCACTTCCCCCGTCAACCAAACGCCGTTTTCGGATAAGTAGAATTTGTGTTTTTGGCGCGACATTTCACCACTTCGCACGGTGAGCACCACGGCTTTCCCATGCCGACCGCCCACATTTTGAGCCGTTTGTCGGCCTTTGCTCAAATGAACATCCTGCCGACGCATGGAGCGCAGGCCCTCTTTTCGGATGCTTTCGAGCGATTTTTCAGATGTTCCGTGCCAAAGGATTTCCGGCGGTTTTTGTGGCTTTAACCCGAGGTCAATGTCAATTGAATGCCCCTGGCTGGCACGAATGCGCAGGCCGTCGTCAGAAAAAGCGAATCGTTTTTTGTTGTTGGTATCCACCACGATTTGTAGAAGCGCACGGTCGAAACGCTCACCTCTTGTGGCGGATTTTTCGATCAGCTCGTTCACATCGCCCCAGCCTTGTTCGTCGAGTTCGAGACCGATCTTTTCGGGTCGGTGGCGGAGGATTTGGCTTAGGAATTTGGAGATGCGGATGATTTTGGAGTCGGAGGTTTCGATTGTATTTTCGTCCATTTTCAAAGGATTAAATAAGTTTTCCACGCTGTTGTTGTCAGCATTCTGTACGACTCCAAGTAAGAATGGCGGCCTTTCTACACCCACTTCATACCTCCCCCCTTCCTCCGCAATCTCCACCTTTTCAAACACCGCCCTCGCCTCCGCCAAATGCCGCTCCGTATTCGCATAACGCCCCGAGATATGCCCCAAAATCAACCGCTTCACCCCCGCTCGCCGCGCGATTTCCGCAGCCTGGGCGGCTGTAGCGTGGAAAAAAGTCTCGGCTTCCTTCACGTTTTCGTTGGTAAAAGTGGCCTCGTGATAAAGCAAATCCACGCCGCGAACGATTTCGGCTACTGGCGATGAAAAGGCAGTGTCGCTGCAGAAAGCGTAAGAATCTGGCTTCGGCGGGTCAAGCGTCAATTCGGCATTCGATACCCGCCGGCCATCGGGCAGTTCCAGATCCCCGCCCGCTTTTATGGCCGGGATGTCGTTGAAATGAATGCCGTATTCCTCGATTTTTTCGGGGCGCATATTGCGCAGTTTGGTTTTTTCGCGGAAAAGCCAGCCAGAGGTGGGACTGCGGTGATGCAACGGAATCGTCCAGACTTCCAGCCTCGGGGTTTCAAAAACCTTGGCTGAAATGGTAGCATCTACTACATGAAATTCGATCACGAAACTAAGCCTGACCCCGCACACCCGGATGGTCGTTTCTATCAATTCCTGCAGGCCAGGCGGCGAAAAAATATGCAGGGTTTCACTGCGTTTTTTATGGCTCCAATTGGTAATCAACCCAATCAGGCCAAACACGTGATCGCCGTGCAAATGGCTGATAAATATCTGTTTACAGGTATCCACTTTGACGCGATATTTGAAAATCTGCATCTGTGTTCCTTCACCGCAATCAATCAGAAACACCTGATTGTCAACCTGTAAAACTTGCGCTGTGTAGTGGCGACCGTGGAAGGGGCCGCCGGAGGAATTGCCGAGGATGGTTAGTTGCATGGTAAGTATCCCGGAACTCCGTTCCGGGCAAGTTTTTCAATTTCTTTTTCAAAACGCCTTCCGTTCCTGAATGAAGTTCCGGGATACTGCTGATCACTTCACCAGCACCACCGTCCCTGCCCGCAACGCAATCTCATTTCGCGTCTCGTTCAGTTTCTGCTGGATTTTCATAAAACGCATCATCGCTTCGTGATCGCCGGATTTGGAGGCGGTTTGTACACGAGTCAGGTTTAGCGCGCACATTTTCTGTACTTTTTTGAGTTTGAAACGGTCGAGTGCCTGCCGCATATCAAGCGTAAAATTTCGCTCCGGCATGGGCTGGTTTTGCAGCGGGTAATTCCACATGGCCTCCCAATTGGGGGAAAATTCCCAAGGCTCAGCGAGCAAGTCAATGGCCAAATTGGCTACCTCCCCCGATTCGTGCTGAATGAAATAATGCTGGTCAAAAATCTTGCCTTCTGCCAGCATAGCATGGCATTCCTTAGCAATTTTGCCATAAAGCGGGTTGTCAAAATCGCCCAATGAATCTTCAATATCCGTGAGTAAATACTCGCCCACCGTGACATTCTCTTCTGGCAAAATATGTTGGCCATAAAGGATGAGCAAACGCACAATATCGCGCTCTTGAAATTCTGCCCCAGCTTTGCGCTCGGAAGAAGGCCCGCTTGATCTCGGCGTTTCCCAATCAGGTGGAAGTTCTCCGGCCTCGCTGGGTGGGAAATATCCACCCATGTCGGCAGGGAAAAATTCGTCCCCACCCCATGTTGGAGGCGCCGCAGGAGGGACATCTGAAGCAGCGCTGGGTTGTCGTGCTGCCTTATCCTCCCGTTTTTTTAAAATATTGGTAATGAGTTTGTTGGCCTCGCTGTACAGAGCTTGTTCGGGCACTTGTAGTAGTGCGGAACATTCCCGCAGATACACGCTGCGCTTGATCGTATCGGGGATTTTTGCGATGCTGCCCACAATGTCCTTTACCAGTCCGGCTCGTTTGATCGGGTCGCCCTTAGTTTCTTCCAGCAGCAGGTCTGTTTTGAAAAAAATGAAGTCCTTGGCGTTTTCAGTCGTGTATTTTATGAACTGTTCGCCGCCAAATTCTTGTACGTAAGAGTCCGGGTCGTGACCATCGGGAAGCAGACATATTTTTACGTTCAAGTCTTGTTCCAGCGCAAGGTCAAGCCCACGCAAAGCGGCTTTGATACCCGCTGGGTCGCCGTCGTACAGGATTTTAAGGTTGGAAGTGTTGCGGCGGATGAGTTGCAATTGCCCTTCCGTGAGGGAGGTTCCGCTCGAAGCTACCACGTTTTGGATGCCCGTCTGGTGCAGGGAAATCACATCCATGTAACCTTCCACGAGCAGGCATTCATCCAGTTGGCGGATGGCCTTTTTGGCCTGAAATGCCCCGTAAAGGATTTTGTTTTTTACGTAAATCTCTGTTTCGGGGCTATTAATGTATTTCGGCACCGTTTTTTCGGACGACATGGTACGTCCAGCAAACGCCGCCACTTTGCCCGAAAGATTGTGAATAGCGAACATCACCCGTGCCCGGAAAAAATCTCGTGAACCATCCTGACTACACAAGCCCACTTTTTTTAGCAATTCCAAGTTGTGCCCCGCGCTTTTGGCTTTGCGCAATAGGAGGTCCCGCTCGTCGGGCGCATAGCCGAGGCCAAAAGTGCGGATGGTCTCTTCCCGCAGGCCACGTTTGCGGAAATAGGAAAGCGCCACGGACTTGCCCTCATCCGTTTCAAACAGTTGTTTTTGAAAATGTTGAAGCCCATAATCGTTGACAATATACAGAGAATCAGAGAGCTGCGCTTCCGCCATCTGCTCTGGGGTCCGCTCCACTTCCTGGATTTCAATATTGTATTTCCTAGCCAACCAGCGCAGTGCTTCGGGGTAGGTCAGGTTTTCGTGTTCCTTCAAAAACGTGATCGAATCACCCGCTTTGCCGCAGCCAAAACACTTGAAAATATTACGAGCCGGGTTCACGTTGAACGAAGGCGTGCGCTCCCCGTGGAATGGGCATAGACCGATCAGGTTGACCCCGCGGCGCTTCAGCGTCACGAAATCTTCCACAACATCCTCGATGCGCGTGGCATCTAAGATTTCTTGCACTTGCTTGGGAGGGATCATGGGGCAAAAATAGTCCGGAATTTGGGATTTGAGGTGACATCTCCAAGGCACGAGGAGCGGTCACCTCAAATCCGCAAAATTGTAAAATTGAAAGAACTGTTTTTTTACTCTTTTTCCTCCTCATGGCCCACATAATCCCACATCTCCTCCTCATTGGGCAATTCAATTAAGTCCATCGCCTCAGGAACCCCAAAAGACTCCAGTTCGCTCGGTATGTTCTTCTGAATCATTTTCACCAATTGGATAAGTATTTTGGCGTAGTCCGGTGCGGTGGCATAACCCGCTTTTGCCACCGCTTGCAGAAATTGGATGGGGTCGCCCGCATTTGCCATTGCTTGGGCATAGCGCTGGTTTTGAAGGAAAAACTGCGCGTGATCTTTGAAACTCCCCGCCGGACTGTCGTACTTTCTGAACCAGTCTTTTACGACGTATTTCCAACGCTTGCGCCGTTCGTTCCAAGTCACAGAAATAACTTCCGGGAACAGTTTTTTTTGGTCGGGGCTTTTCAAGTATTCCGTGGTGACGAGCAGTTGGCCTTTGCCCGTTTTGCCTTTATCGGTATCCTTTATGCCAAAAAACATATTGCCAACGGCGCGGTCGCCCCAACCACTTTCCAAAGCGGCTTGTGCTAGAATAGCGACCGCACTGATGCCTGTGGCGGATTGCGCCTCTAAGGCATAAGGCAGGTAGGAACTTACAAAATTTTTGGGTAACATAGGTGGAGTGTAGGTTAGAATGTTCGTACAAAGAAAGCGGCTCAGCAGTTAAAATTTAGTAACTTGGATGAAAAATCTTTGTGCCATAAGTTGAAACTTTCCCCTTTGGCCAAAAATTTACATTTCAAGCGAGCGCATTATTCAACCTTTGCCCAAAACAATGGTCATAAGCTGCGTTCTTCCACTTTCTAAAATCATTCAATCGCTCTCTTCTTTATGCTCCGCACTATTATTTTCCTTTTCTTCGGAATATTCGCCACCCTCGTCTTTCTTGGCAACAAAAACGGTC
>JBBQSW010000154.1:0-8123 GCA_038213575.1 Chitinophagales bacterium
TTGGTATATTAACAATAAAATTGCCATTGTTGGGATTCGGGTAGATTGACAAGGGGACTTGGGGTTTTGAGGTTTTTCGCACTCCTCTTTCATCGGTGACATTGCAAGTATCTTGAATAGGAAATATGCCCGTAAAACCTTGATACAATATCCCTGCTATAGACACCCCAGGACCACCTTCTAGCGGACATTGCGTTGCAACGACCTCCAAATCAGCCAATTGGCTACTGTCAGCCTCTATATTAGCACTAACTGTGGAAAGATAAATTTCATAAACCCTGCGAAGATTAGTTTCACCTACATTCGTAGGGACTATCTGTGCAAGTTGGGTAATCAATTCTGAAATGGCTGTTGTTCGCTGCGCATCAAACTGGCTGCAAATTGTATCCTGTGCCAGTATTTGGCTATTTAATATCAGCTCATACTCTACCAACTCCTGTTTGTAGGATACCATCTCAATTGAGTCTATTGCAGTTTTCAATAGTGAATCCAGTTTCCATATCTGTGCTTCTGTCTGTTGAATGGATTTCACATTGGATTGGACCTGGTCCAATAAGTCAGCATTTGACACAAGAGCACTACGAACACCTGTTTGTACATCCCAAAATGCTTCAATATTGCTACCTGACAACCCTGTGAGGTAATTCTGTATCATTGGACTGCCTTCTACCAAACCAGAGTGGTTCTTTATCTTATTCCAAAGGTAATATTCATGTTGCCAAACCCTCTCTTCGGCATAAGGAGCATTATTTGGCACCGCCAAACCTTGAGCCACCAAAGAGTCCAAACCTGTAAATCGAGCCTCTGAAACAAAGGCTATGGGCGGTTCTGGTGCCGGGCAAGCATCCAAAATACATTCCACTGTGGCATTGGATAAGGATGAAAAAAACCATAAAGTGTTTAAAAGGGGAACTACTGATGGAGGCGTCTCATTAGCAGCACTTCGTACATAATATTCTGAGTTACTGTAAATCACAGAGGCATCAGCAACAGCTCCCCCTCCAGGAAAAGCACCAAACCAACGGTTGCCGTTGGTTACAGTCGGTGTACCCTGATCCCCAGTTTCAGCAGCAAAGTCATATAATAGGCCAATAGTATTGTCTATCATATCGTTGCACCGGAATTCCACATTATTACAAAGACCTGAAAAATGGGCTCCATTGCCAGGCCCATTGAGCACATTGCGCAAAAAAACGCCGTTTGGATTACTAACTCCAGCTAGAAGCCCGTACGTTACATTGGACAAAACTTCCACCTGATTGCAAGCTACCAAACTATTGTTCCATTGACCGAACAATCTTATTCCGGCCTGAGAATTTCCTCCTGTTACAAAAACCCCATTGCCGCTCCCGATATTTCCACCAGAATTGTTGCGTATCCAGCCATTGGGGCGTTCTATTCCCCCTATCCCAAAATCAGTCCCATTACTTATTGTGACCCTATTGTCATGAATATCCACTTCAATCCCCCCAGGACCCGGGTCAGAAAGGACGCCTACGCCATTGGCTGCAATGCCAGTAGATCCCCCCGAACCGCCAATTGGATAGCTGAGGTCAACACTATTTTCACTTATATCAAGATTGCTAAAGCCAGGTGAATTTTCTGCGAAAGAAATGCCTGCATTAGAAACAAGAAGTGGAGCAAGGAAATTGGCAATAATGGTATTGTGCTTTACGCCAACAAAATCTCCTGTTGTCCCTGTCCCCAAAAATTCGCCTCCACCGAATCGGGCATCAAGGAATATTCCAGTCCGAACCCCATTCATATGGGCATGGGTAATTCCAATACGTGTAGGACCAAAAGCTTGTTCCGATCGAATCTGCATCCCTTGCACACAATTTACGAAATCTGGGGTTGTGCCAAATCCAACAAACTTAAATGTATTTGGCCCTGCCAATGTTCTGTCAACAAACAATACTCCTGCGGATCGGCGGGTCCCATAATTCCCTCCTGCTATGTTTTCAAAAGTGCTGTTCATGTCAATAATCACATCTCCATCATAAGCCATGATGCCAAAAGCCAAGTTTGAAAATAAATTAGGCGAACCATGCAACGGGTTCAATGGCAAAAGCCCCCTTCCTACATATATTCCAGCAAACCCCCTTTCAGTATTGTAGGGCACGGAGGCTATAAATTGAGAGCCAAAATTGCCTTGTGCTGGGGCAACAATATCCGCCTTCAATGGATTTAGGCTGCAAATATCCTTTAACGGGCCAAAGCCATCGAAATGATTTTCATCAAGAAGATTCAATTGGTAGAGACCCTCCGTAGCACGTATCCCAATAAAGTTTTTTGAAAACAAAGTTTTTCTGATAACCATCTTGCTTTTCTGGTCTCCCCGAATGGCATAGAGTGCATCTTGTATGGACGCATCTGAATCTGTTGTCATAGTAGCGTTGAATACATGTATTCCCCTCCACAAACAGTTGCAATCAAGCTCTGAATTTCCGCTTACTAAAGTGTTTTGATTGATTGTAAAATTTTTAGTTACATCAAAACCTGACAAGCCTGGCTGAACACGAACATTCGCTGATGAAAAGGTGAAATCTTTATCAACCCTGACAATGCCGCTGGAATAGACCGTACAGACTCCATTGTATGAGGCGCCAGGCAATACGCAATTATAATCTGTCAATAATGTAGTAGCCCCGTCTTTTCCAATGAAAATACCCTCATCATGTATAGGCAAGATCTGGGTTTCAATATGAACGGTAGCATTTGGGCAGGTGAATCTGTGCGTTACAATCAAAGAATCTACAATACACGTATTGATATTGGTGACTTGAATCATGCCTTGTAGAGGAACTCCTTGAAAGAAATTAGATAAAGTCATACAAGCATTTGGAACATTTGGGGCGACCGTCCAAAGATGGATTCCATTTCCTGTGCATTCAGCGTTAAGAGATAGGATTAATTTGCTACATTCTCTTTTTACTTCCCCTGAAAATGCCCCAGTACAGCATGTTTGTGTGCTGCCACAGGCTACACGAATTGTTTTTTGACAGATGACATTGGTGGCCGGGTTAGTGAACGTAATCAAAAAATCACCACTTGCTGAATAAGTATGTGTTGGATTGTTCAAATTGGTGCTGTTACCATCCCCGAAATTCCAGCTCTGATTAGGGAAAGCCGAAAAGAACGTGACAGAGCAACCGTTTACAGAATAACTAAATTGTCTATCATCGCAACCTGTTGTACACATTACATAGATTTGTTTTGTACATGTATACATTACCCCACCAATCGTAACTGTGTGAGTAACGGTCCTTATGAAGGGGCTTGAGGTTGCACCGAAAGTATGTATTGGTGTTGCAAGATTTGATGCTGAAGGAAATCCTGAAGATGGGTCAGAAGATTCAAAAGTCCAGAAATGTGCTATCCCAGTTCCATTACTATACGGTTGAAAAGTAACATCACATCCGGATACTGTAAATGAGAAGTTTGCGAGTAGGTTGCAGGGCTGAGAATAAGTGAACGATTGAACCCCAAAAAACAAGGCAATTATGATAATTGAGGTTAAGGTCCTTGGCCTATTTCGTTTCGGAGTGATGAATTGGTGAATTGGTGAATTGGTGAATTGGTGAATTGGTGAATTTAAGATTTGTTTCATCCTTGGTAGATGTTTTATAGGTGAAAAATAAACGCAATCCCCATCCCAGATAACTGGGATAGGGTAACTTTCCATAAAACTGCTGCAAGTAAGGGAGTTGGTCGAAGCGATTAAACAACCAGCCTTTGTTAAAACTATGGCTGGCAAAAAGGATTAAATTAGTATTTTAGATTCTGCCCCTGTGCACAAGAACAGAATCTTCAATCAATCTGGTGCAATAGTATTTAATTAACAAATCTCAAACCACCAAGCGTACCGACTAAATTTAATACTTAGGAAACACGGACCTCAAAGGTTTTCAAAACCTCCGAGGCTCTATATTACCCTCTCACCAACTCAATATACCCACTCAACACCCCCGGCCTCAGCACGACCCCACCCACACGGCTTTCATAGACCTTGCAGACATAGAAATATGTGCCCTCGGCCAGTTCTTTCCCGCCTTCGCTCGTGCCATTCCAACTGATATTGGGATCTGTGGTCTGAAAGACGAGATTCCCCCAGCGATTAAATATTTGCATATCAACGCTTTGTACAAAACGCCAGCCAGGAAAGGGCGTGTATAAGTCATTGGCACCATCGCTGTTGGGCGTGAAGGCATTGGGGAGTTCGTAATTGGGACAATTGTCTACACAAAACAGCGTGCTTAACAGGCTCTCATTGCCAACTGAATCAATTGCAGAAACCGCATAACAGCCAGCCAGTTGGATTTCGAGGACATGGTCGAAAGTTGTGTTGGTCACCCCCGATTGGTCCGCCAACAGCGAGAGCGGTTCCCCTTCCATCGGTGTGTACCAAATGCGATATCCTACCGCGTCGTCGGTTCCATCGCAGGCCACATTGGGGTTGGTCCAGGAAAGCTTATTGAGATAAGGCGGGCCGGGGCTGGCCGTTGGGTCGTCGCACAAGTTGTTCACCACCAAAATGGGGGAACAAGGCGGCACCGTATCAATCGGTGTTCCACAATCCTCCTGAGATTTGTTGAATAAAGGGTTCAAAAGCCCACTGACACTGTAGGTGCCTTCACTCTCCACATAGTAACAGTATTCCTTTCCATTGATCAAGCCTCGATCTTCGTACCTGCTTGCAGTAGAATTGCCGATGGGATCGAACAGTCCTGTCACATCGTTTTTCCGGAAAATCTTGAAAGCGTAGTTGCTCCAGGGCACATTGGCTTCCCAAGTAAGGATATTGGTTTGATCGGTAGAAGCCACCGACAAAAAGACCGAGGAAGCATCACGCGTCGAGCCGAGCAGCACATTTCCTTTCACATAAAAATCCACTTTGTAGCGGTAGGGGCCATCTACGGTGTTAAGGTTTTCGTCAAACTCAAATATAGTATCGTTGGCTTCCCAGAAGGTATTGGAGACAAACGACGCACCAGGCAATTCCGCGAATACCCCACCCGTAAACCCTTGTGCCCGAAGCAATTGATAACGGTACGGGCCGGGGTTGACAATCGTGTCCAGGTCGCCCCCAACGGGTTTTGACCAGGCAACCCGAATCTTTCCCGTTGACACATCGGTGCTTTCCACCGATACATTGGTGACAAGCGGAAGGTCTCGCGGAAGTTGAGCACACACCTCTTTGGAGGCCAGGCTTTCTACAATATTGTAGGGGTAGCCACCCGCTGAAACCCGTGCAAATTTTGCAAGTACGCGATAACAATAGGTGCGCCCGCGCTCTACTTGGGTATCTTTGAAATAATAACGCCCGTCTTTCACGGCTTTGGTTACGGCGATCAATTGAATGTACCCTTTCCCTTCAAGGCCAGGGTCGCAGGTGTCTATAACAAAGGGGTTGGTTCCTTCTCGCCGCCACACCGAAAAACCAAGGAAATAGTTGTTTGCCGCCCCCTCGCATATATATGGTTTTGCCCAAGTGACTTCGATGTCGCCCAGTGCTGCATCGGCCTGCAAGTCTTCAGGTGAAGGGCCTACAACTTTTATAGTTACGGTATGCAAATCAGCCAATTGTGGCGTAGTAAGCGAGTCCGTGGCTTTAAAAACAACAGAATAGGGCTGATTGGAAATGTGCTCGCAAGCGGTAACCCATTCGAATGTACCTGATACCGGTGGTTCCCCCCAACCGGTTGGCGCATCGAAAGTAGCCGGGCTGAAAGGCGAGGTGAGTGGGGCGCCCAATGCAGTTAACAATACCTCGTCGGTCGGGTCAATATCCGTGGCCGTGACCTCAAATGTTACCTTGTTTCCGGCTACAACACATAATTTATCAATCGTTTCCACCATTGGCGGATTGTTGTCGCATTCGGATACAAAGATTTGCATGTCTCGAATGGTGATGTCAATAATCTTGCCTTTACGCCACGAAATAATGGTGAAAGCTATGTTGTAAACGCCTGCGATTTGCGGCGATTGCCATACTATATTGCCAGAGATTGGGTTGAGTTGAAAATCGTTGTTGAGCCCTGGCTTTATTTCGTTCGGGAAGGAATAATTGGGCACTTCTACTCCTGGCCCTTGAAGTGGCACGATGAGTTCGTAAGACAGGCTGTCGCCGTCAGGATCCGAGGCATTGGG
The DNA here is from genome assembly GCA_038213575.1 of Chitinophagales bacterium. Taxonomy (GTDB): domain Bacteria; phylum Bacteroidota; class Bacteroidia; order Chitinophagales; family Saprospiraceae; genus M3007. Next base: position 6,151 of record JBBQSW010000154.1, read on the forward strand.
GTTGTGTTTGAAAGGTTTGCCCACACACGCGTTGTCAATGGGTGGTTGCAAAAGGTAAGGCGTGGTGTTTAACCCGCCGAACTGTGAATCTTGAAACGTGTAAGTAGTTTGGATATGGAACGGGACATTGTCTGAAGCGGGCGGATTTACGTTTATGATGCCCCCAATTCGGTTCTGATCCGTCATCGAGATGATGAAAGTGCCCGGACCTGCGTAAGGATGAATGGCGATGTATTCATTGTATTTGATATCGTTGGCGAGCGGAACACCCTGCCCTCCGCCGTTGGAACGTTTCACTTTCTGAATCACCCCATCGCCCCAGTTGATTTCCAGCGTGTCGCGGTCGGCATTCACGCTGCTTGTTTTGGTCCAGGTGATGATGGTAGCGCGAATGGTGAGCGGGCCAATTTGCTCGATATGGATTTCCCCGGCACGATTGTGCGTGGCAAAAAGCGCGCTGGGCGCTGCCAAAAGAACGAGGAGCGAAATCAGTAGTTTGTGTTTCATAATTCCAACGGTAAACGGTTCATGGTTCATGGTGGACGGCAGAGGGTACAAGAGTACAAATTTCTCTGATAGGCTGCTTGCCAAATCTGCCCCTTTGCCATTTTTCGCAAAAAAAGCATAACAAGGGGAGTGAGACAGAGTTTATATGATTAAAAAGGATGAGTGGGATTTGTGCACTCGACACAAATCCCACTCATCCTTTTTTAGCATGCAAATCCTGTTACTAATGCTTTACTACCCGCACGTTCTTCGATTCTTTGCCCGACCTGATTTGGAGGAAATACACGCCTCCGGGAAACAGGCCGAGGTCGAATGTTTTTTGAAGAAATCCGCTCTGGAAACCCTGCTCCTCTCGACTCAGCGTTTGGCCAACCGCGTTGAAGAGCGAGAATTCCACTGTGTTCAGTGATGCACCAGTCATTTCCAGGTTGAAAACATCGTTCGTTGGGTTGGGCGAGAGACTGAAATGGTTGAGCCAGGAAGGTTCATCTACTGGAGTTACCCCAATTTGCTGCACAATAGTGTCTTTTAGACCACAATTGTCGGTCACAATGAGCCGCACACTATACACGCCTGTGGAGGTGTAGGTATGCACCGGATTGGACTGGGTACTCGTTCCTCCGTCTCCAAAGTTCCAGACATACGAGATAGCGCCTTGCGAAGCATTGGCAAAAGTTGCGGTCAAAACATTTGGAGTTACCGTAAAATCAGCAGTCGGGCCTTCGACCCGGAAGGTGTCGGAAACGCCAAAACAACCTTTATCGTCCAGCACCTGCACTTGGTAAAGACCTGGCTTGGTGGGAAAGTACACTCCTTGATTGGCATTCGGGATCACTTCGCCTTCGTACAGCCATTGGAATACAATAGCGGGCGTACTCAAAGTAGCCGCAAGTGCGCAATTCTGATACACTACGCCCACGACGGCTTCTGGCGTGAGGATAAAGATATCGGTCGCCCCCAATACGGTTGGATTATCAGGAAGCGTGCCCATAAAAGCAAAACGATCTGCATCAATCTCTGCCAAGTCTAGCAGAGAAACCGGGTTGTTTACATCAATAACGGCGGGGCCGGAAAAAAACACGTTGCCCGATTCATAAGCTTGGGCATACAGTAAAGAAGGCACCCCCAATGGAGAACCCTCCCCTTCGCCCACCATGGCATAGAGCCCAGGAAAAGCTGTATTCTCTGCAATAGCGTATACCTTTTGCTGTCCGGGTGCATCCGCGAAGGCTGTATCAAGCACTACACCATCGTTGCTGATGAGTGCAAAAAACGCATCTTGTTTCTTCAGGTCTGTGCCGCCGTAAAGCGTGCCACCCAACGCAAAATTGCCAGATTCGGTGCCTTGAGCCGCGCCACAGGAAATGGCCACTCCGTATTTTGCCAAAAACACTTGATTGACGGTAGCTTGCCAGAGCAACACTCCGTTTTCGTTTACCTTGTAAGCGCGCAGATTGTTGTCGATC
>JBBQSW010000155.1:0-8118 GCA_038213575.1 Chitinophagales bacterium
TATTGGGGGTACTGTTCGCTTTGGTTTCCATTGTTTTAGTGAATTGGCCAAGTACCCTGAAACTCCGTTCTGAGGCAAGTCATCCGGCCCCGGAACGGAGCTCCAGAGTACATCCTCCTAATAACCTGCTCTGGATTCCCATAGCGACCTGGGTTCTGGCAGGTTTACTTGAAGTGCTGCTCGTGCGCGTTCAAAACGAAGGCTTGGCCGACATGGGTGATCCGACTTTTATCATCACCATTTTTGGTACAGCGGGTGTGCTTGGCTTGCTTCTAGCAGTGTTTGGATGGGCAACAGACCGACTTCAATTTTCTTGGAAAAACGTGGTGGCGGGCATTATTCTCGGCGTTCCCAATTATGGCTCGATGCTTTTTATGCTCCTCGCACTGAGTAGCGGGCTGGAAGGTTCGTTTGTGTTTCCAGTGGCTAATGTGAGTATCATCGTTGTCACAACCATTGGGGCGGTAATGCTGTTTCGGGAAAAACTCTCGACGCTCAATTGGGCGGGTATTGTATTGGCGGTGACAGCGATCGGGTTAATCACATTCTAAATATTATGCAGACCAAGCAAAACGAGTTTCTTTTCCACCCCAAAAATGTGATGCTGTTCATTCTTCTGTTCGGCTTGGCATTTTTATTTTTGGCGCTCACGATGGCTTATGTCTACATCCGTGTCACCAACGACGTGCCGCCCGTACAGGTGCCAATTTTGTTTGTTTTCAACACCGCAATACTCTTGGCCAGCAGTTGGACGATGGTTCGTTCCAAACGCTGCTATCTCGCGGATGACACCCTTGGATATCTGCAAAATCTGAGGATTACTATTTGGCTTTCCGTCCTATTTACCCTGATGCAGGGTGTGGCATGGTGGTGGCTTTTTCAGCAAAATATCCACTTGGGAAGTTCTACGACTACAGGCTTTTTGTACGTCATTTCATTCGTTCATTTGGCCCACGTTTTGGCTGGACTACCGTTCCTTGTCCAATTTTACAATGCCGCCAAAAAGCACATGGTGGATCCGGTCACCGTGCTCGTCTATTTTTCTGATCCAGAAAAACGACTCAGCCTGCGTTTACTCACGCTATACTGGCATTTTTTGGACGGGCTTTGGATTTATTTGGTGCTGTTTTTTGCCGTGAACCAAGTGATTTAGACCGGATTTGCAAGATGTTTGACTCCGCGTTGTCAGTTTTGCCGACAAAACATCCTGTCTAATCTTGTAAATTTTGTCCCTTCGAAATCAACAGGTACTGAATCCTCGAATTCGTGTAGACGGAATCCACTCTATAATTGGAAATCAAGTGTTTAAGCCCTCTAATACTGTCTTGCCCATTTGCTGGCAATCTAGCAAGCCAATCGTACTCGCCTACCACCGCACTGTCCAGAATAGCAAGTTCGAATCTCGTGCGAAGTAGGGTTGCACCGAAAAAATTCGCTTCGGAAAGGTTTGCGCTGGTAAAATGTGTTTGACTCAGGTTGGCGCCTGCAAGATTGGCGCTCCGCATTTTGGCGCCGTAAAAATTGGCCTCTGAAAGATCAGCGGATTCAAGATATGCATTGGTCAATATAGCCTGACGAAACCGGGCTTCCTGCAAATTGGCACGTGCGAGCACGGATTCGCTGAGATCAGCACCGCTGAGATCGGCACGACTCAGATCCGTCTCGTCGAGTATCGCGTTGGTCAGGTCGGCATGCTTGAGGTTAATGCCGCTAAGGAATTCTCCCGAAAGCGCCGCGCCTTTAAGGTCAGCAAAAGAGAAGTCAGAGAACTGAAAAATTCGGCGCAGCGAACTGTTGTCTATCTGGCTGTTCACCAGACTAATGAGCAAATGGCCCCGCTCCGGGCTAAGTTCGCGTGCCACCAACGAATCATTTTCAAGGTATCGGTAGGGGCGAAGGCTTTTGCTCAGTGCCACCACCCGACCAATAATTTGGGGGGAAAGATCACGTACCCCCGGCTGCCCGATGTCGTCTTTCAATTCCCGATCCATGGCATCTAAAAGATTGCCCATCAGGAAAATGAGGGAACTGCGGCGGTCGGCTTCTTGCAGGTAAGTCTGCTGGTCGAGGCGGTGGTTTTGGCTTTGGAGCAGGAGGTTTTGCTGGGTAAGGATTTTGTTTTGATTAAACAGGAGCATGGTGCCAAGCAGTCCGCCAAACCCCAAAAAAAGCATTTGGAACACCAACAATATCCATCGCCGGAAACTCATCCACGAGTACCAGGCAAAAATTTTGGTGAAGAGCTGGTTGAAGTTTTCTTGTGCTTCAGGGAAATGCCGGTGCCAGGCATTCAGGAAAAGATGCTGAGCATTTTGTTTTACATCTGTTAAGTCCGTATCGCTTACCCCAAAAAGGCGTTGAAGCACTTTTTCCTTGTTTTGCACGAGCGCAAAAGATATCCCGGCCATAAACAACACCAGCACCACAAAGCCAACGATGAGCGATGCGATGTGTTCCTCCAACGCGCTTGGCCCCATCAACGCAACAACCGCTCCGATCAGAACCCCGATCAAGAGCGCTACGATCGTACGCGACCAAATATCTACTCTTTGACTAGCGCTGTGCCCTGGTTGTTCGTTATTTTCCAGCATGCTTTATCAATGATGGTGATGCCCACCAGCCCCGTGCACATGTCCGTGCTCTATCTCTGCGGCTTCGGCATCGCGTACTGTTTCAACATGTCCGGTGAAGAAAAGATCAACGCCTGCCATGGGATGGTTGAAGTCGAGTTTAACTTTCTCAAGCCCTACCCAGGCCACCATGCCTTGCATTCGGTTGCCTTCCTGGTCTTGGAGGGGAAGCACGTTGCCAACTTCAAGCAGGCCCTCAGGGATTTTTCCTTCGTGTTCAAAAACTTGCTTGGGTACTTCTACGAGTGCGGTTTCGTCATATTCTCCGTAAGCTTGGGCCGCTGGGATGCCAAATGCAAACGTGTCGCCAGTGCTCAATCCTGCCAAATTAGCCTCAAAAGCAGGGATCATACTGCCCACACCATAAATAAAAGCGAGTGGTTCGCCGCCGTGAGTAGATTCTACGAGTTGTCCTTCGGCGGTGCCCTCGTTGAGGGTGTAGTGGACAGCCACTACTTTGTTTTGTTCAATAGTCATTGAAAATCAATAGTTTGAATTGGTACTGCCACGCTTCAGCGGGATGTTTTAATCGTGATTTTTGGGTTGGAACTGCGAAAAACCGTAGCCCTTCTGCCAAAAAGTGCGCAAAGGTAAGGTGAATTTTAATGTCCAATGTCCAAGGGAATGTCCAATGTCCAACAAGGAATATCCAATGTACAAGGAGAGCTTAGGCTTGGTCACTCACGTTGCTCCTTTAAAATTAAGGAACAGATTTCAAGCGCAGCGCTTATTTGGACATTGGACATTCTATGTTGGACATTGGACATTCCATGAGATTTCTACCTTTGCTGCTTAAGTTGTTTACCTGCCATTGTGCGAAGTGCTATGGCGGGTAAAGCATTTTGACATAATTTTCTAACCATTTCACCCGCCAAAGCGCGCAGCGCGAAGGAGGGCATAAACATCAGTCAATATGATAATCGGTGTACCAAAAGAAATAAAAAGCAATGAAAATCGCGTTGCGCTTACTCCAGCGGGCGCTATGGAATTCACGCGGCGTGGCCACGCTGTATTTGTCCAAAGCACGGCAGGTGAGGGCAGTGGTTTTGACGACAATGACTATTTGGGCGCCGGTGCCAAGATGCTCGCCACCGCCGATGAGGTGTGGGCCAAGGCCGAGATGATCATGAAAGTGAAGGAGCCTATAGCCGAAGAGTACGCTCGTTGCCGCGCCAACCAATTGATTTTCACCTACTTCCACTTTGCTTCGAGCGAGGAACTCACAAGAGCAATGATCGAGCGCAAGTCAATATGCCTCGCTTACGAAACCGTGGAGACCAAAGACCGCCAGCTTCCCTTGCTCATTCCAATGTCGGAAGTAGCGGGCCGGATGGCCATTCAGCAGGGGGCAAAATATTTGGAAAAACCGGCGAAAGGCCGGGGTGTTTTGTTGGGCGGGGTACCTGGTGTTCCACCGGGCAAAGTGCTTGTCCTGGGCGGTGGCATCGTAGGTACACAGGCCGCCAAAATGGCTGCTGGCCTCGGTGCGATGGTCACGATTTTGGACGTAAACCTTACCCGTCTTCGCTATCTCAGCGATGTAATGCCTGCCAACGTGGTCACGCAATATTCCAATGAATACAACATTCGCCAACTTATTCAAACGCACGACCTCATCATAGGTGCCGTCCTTTTGCCGGGGGCAAAAGCGCCCAACCTCATTACGCGTGATATGCTAAAACTGATGCGTCCCGGCACGGTAGTCGTGGACGTAGCGGTAGACCAAGGCGGCTGTATCGAGACCACTCGTCCGACCACCCACGCCGACCCTACCTATATCATAGACGACGTGGTCCACTATTGCGTGGCCAATATGCCAGGCGCCGTGCCTTTTACATCCACCCTTGCATTGACCAATGCCACCCTTCCTTACGCCATCCAACTTGCTGAAAAAGGCTGGAAAAAAGCCTGTGCCGACAATGCCGAACTCAAACTCGGTCTCAATGTGGTGGAAGGGAAAGTAGTTTACAAAGGCGTGGCGGATGCTTTTGGCCTGCCCCTCCAAACGGTAGATTCTATGATGCAGTAACTTCACAATTGGAAGTATAGATTGGATTCGATATTGCAACTTCCCGAAAGTTTTAAACTTTCGGGAAGTTCAATCCTTTATGGTATGTTGAGTATGGATCTTGCGCGTCACGGTCAACCGTCTGACATCCATTGTCCATTGTCCAAGGTCTATGAAATACCTCGTCCTTCTTTTCAAATTTGCGCTTTTTACATCTCTTTTGCTCGTGTTATTGGGCGAGTGGGATGTTTCGCATTTTTACGCGGAGTCAAAGTATGGCGAGCCGCTAAATTATTATGTGAAAACGCTGGCGAGCATCGCAATCTTCCTGATGTTTTTGGACTTTGTTCAGTTTGGCACCACAAGCTGGTATCGCCGGCGCCACAAAATCAACCGCGACGATAATTTCATCATTGGGGTAGGGCAGATTTACCTTTTGCTTTTGGTGATGGGCCTGATAGTGGGCCTTTTATCGCTATTCCGCATTGATGTTCGCCAGTTATTTACCTCTTTATCCATTGTTTTTGCGGGTATCGCCATCCTCACGAAAGACTACATCTCGAATATGATCAATGGGATGATCGTCACATTTTCGGGACAGCTCAGCATTGGCGACAATGTGCGCATCGGCCAGCAACGGGGCAAAATCACAGACATCACGTTGCAAAACATCCATTTGCTGAACGACGACGATGACATGATTTACATCCCCAACTCCCTGTTGCTCATATCGGAGGTGATCAATTATACCAAACGTGAGGTGAAGCGAACCAGCATTGAGTTTGAAATTGACCTCAAGCACCTAAAGAATGTAGAGGAACTGGAGCGCATACTAATTGAAACCCTCAGCCCATTCCAAGATTTGATCAAGCCTGAAAGCCAATACCTTCGGGTTGCTGAAGTGAAAAAAGACTTTGTTGCCATGAAATTCCAATACATTCTGAAGGAACCCAACAAAGACTTGGAGCGTCAAATTCGGCGCCGTACCACGCGCCGGCTGGTGGAAGTCATCAGCGAGCGAGAAAAAATAGCCGACCAAATACCGGACCTGCCAGATTCAATGGGGCACGCGGTGATTTAATTTTAAAATATGAACCACCTCCAACACGAGACTTCTCCGTATCTCCTCCAGCACGCCCACAATCCAGTGGACTGGTACGCTTGGAAACCAGACGCTTTCGAGCGTGCCCTTGCCGAACAGAAACCCATTCTGGTCAGCATTGGCTACAGCACCTGCCATTGGTGTCATGTGATGGAACGCGAATCCTTTGAAAATGAGGAGGTTGCGGCGTTTATGAACGAACATTTCATCAACATCAAAGTGGATCGTGAGGAACGCCCAGATGTGGATGCAATTTATATGGAAGCTTGCCAACTGCTCACCGGGGGAGGTGGCTGGCCACTCAATTGCTTCCTAACTCCGGATGCCAAGCCATTTTATGCAGGCACCTATTTCCCACCACGTCCTGCACACAACCGACCTGCTTGGATGCAACTTCTGCAGCACCTCGCCAATATTTGGGAAACAAAACGAGATACTGCCACCGACCAAGCCGAGCGCTTGCTGGCAAATATTCAGCGGAACGATGGAATCTTTATTGGTACGCAGCAACCCCTCAACCCCAAAACAGCTCAACCCCTCAACTTTGAAGCCGTTTTCGATCGAATCCGCGCACAATTCGATCATTCGGAAGGTGGATTTGGAGGCGCGCCGAAGTTTCCGTCCACCATGGCCTTGCAGTGGCTGTTGAATTGGCATTACTTTTCTGGGAATCCGGAAGCCCTTCAGCACGCACTATTTTCCCTTGATAAAATGGCGCGAGGCGGGATCTACGACCAAATTGGAGGCGGATTTGCACGCTATGCCACCGATCGGGAATGGCTCGTACCGCACTTTGAAAAAATGCTCTATGACAATGCTTTGCTCCTGAGCGTACTTTCTGAGGCATATAAAATAGGTCAGCAGTCAACAGTCAATAGTCAACTTTCAACGGTCATTCAACAAACCCTTTCCTACATCGCCCGCGAGATGACAATCCAGGAGGGTGGTTTCTATTCGGCACAGGATGCTGATTCAGAAGGTGTGGAGGGGAAATTTTTTGTTTGGGACAAGTCTGAGATGGAAGCAATACTTGAAGAAGATGCCGGGCTTTTTTGTGATTTTTATGGCGTGACCGATGCTGGAAACTGGGAAGAAAAAAATATTCTCTGGAGACCCTATACTTATGAGGCATTTGCGGCAGACCATAATATAGCGGTAGGATCGCTCCAAAAACGCCTAAGTGCCAGCGCGGAAAAACTGCTCGCGGTTCGTTCTCGCCGTATATGGCCGGGTTTGGACGACAAAATTCTCTTGGGCTGGAATGCGCTCATGGCCTCGGCTTATGCAGCGGCATTCACGGCCCTTGGCCAGGAGGAGTACCGACAAGCCGCCGTTCGGAACCTTGAATACCTGCTGAAGAACTTTCAAAACCCTCAACCCTCAACCCTCAACCCTCAAGGTAGCTATCGCCACAGTGCCTCCCAGCCATTTGCGTTTCTTGATGACTACGCGTATCTAATTGCCGCGTTCGTGGATGTTTATCAAATCACATTTGAACCTCGTTATCTGCAACTTGCGGGCAATTGCACGGACTATGTTTTTGGCCATTTCTACGATCCTGAAACGGGGCTGTTCTTTTTCACAGACAAAAATCAAACAGACATTCTTTTTCGGAAGAAAGACCTTTATGACAACGCAACGCCATCGGGCAACAGCACCATGGTGCACAACCTCCAACGCCTGGGCATTCTGCTTGACCGCTCGGAATGGCGTGAAACGGCTTCGAGCATGCTTGCTGCCATGCGTGAAACAGTGGAGAAATATCCCCTTTCATTTCAGCGTTGGGCTACTGCCCTGTTGAACGAAGTCCATCCGATTCAGGAAATTGCCATTATTGGCGAAAACGCTTTTGAAAAAGCTCTGGAAATTCAACGTGGTTTTTTGCCGAATAAAATAATAGCCGCCAGCCAACAACCCGATGAAACGCAACCCCTCTTGGCAGGCAAGCCCGGCGCTGCCGATGCGCTCATCTACGTTTGTCGCAATTTTGCTTGCCAAAGACCAGTTTCCACCTTGGCTGAATTTTGGGAGTTGGTAAATTCATGACAAGTCCTTACTTTCACCTTCCCAAAGTGCCACATAATCGCCATGAACATGAAAAACTACTGCACATTAATCCTATGTTTCTGCAGCATCGGTTGGCTCTCTGCCCAACAAGTGCCACAATTCAGCCTTTATACCCTCAACCCTTACGCCCACAATCCAGCTTATGCGGGCCTGGAAAACACACTCGTTGCCACAGGGGTATATCACCAACAATGGTCGGGGCTTTTGGGCGCACCTGCCACGCAGCACATCAATGCTCACCTGCCCATCTATGCCATCAGCAGCGGCGTGGGAATTCGCATCGAAAACGATGTGATTGGGGCGCACAACAC
>JBBQSW010000156.1:0-8096 GCA_038213575.1 Chitinophagales bacterium
GAGATAGCCATTTTGGGCACGGAGACTTTTTCCTTCCAGGATTTTGAAGCCGAACTGAGTCAGATTGGCGATGCCCTTCGCCAATTTTTCCGCTGAGGGCGGACTGCTTGGTGCGATGAGCGCTACGGTCGCGCCCTCGCGCAATCTAACGGGTTTGATCAAACGTGGCTTGGGAAGATCGGAAGCTTGAGCCATGGTATTAAATTTGGGAAGCCCGGCAGCCAGTGCAGCCAAACCAGTGTTTAGGAAGAAATTACGACGTAGCATTTTATAGTTTGCGATGAATGGGGAAGCAATGTTATTCAAAATGGCAAAATTTCAGGTTTTTGGGCGAAATATTAACCAATTTTTGCCCATGAGCATCGAAACACTCACAAACACAATACTGCGGGAAATGCCCGACATAAGGAACGGATGAATTCTGTAATATTTTGCTCAAATTGTGTAACACTGCGGAATGGCAATGCGCCCACCTTTGTACCGTGAAGATAATTTCACAAATAAAAGTAGAGCACCATGGAAAATAGAGATTTTATGCAAAATACGCTATCAGGCGCGCACAATCAAAGCAATGGCCACCCAGCAAAAACAAAAGCAGACATAGCACATGGATTGCGTGCGCTGTTTGTAAATGAGTTGAAAGATATTTATTGGGCAGAAAACGCGCTCACCAAAGCAATCCCCGAAATGGTGAAAAATGCAACTTCGGAAGAACTCGTTGCAGCGCTTACCGGGCATCTTGAGGAGACCAAAGAACATGTAAAACGTTTGGAAGAAGTTTTTTCGCTGATCAAAGAAAAGGCGGAGGCTAAAAAATGCGAAGCCATGGCTGGCCTGATCAAAGAAGCAGAAGAAATCATGAAAAGCACCGAAAAAGGAGTGGTGCGGGATGCGGGAATCATTTTGGCGGCACAAAAGGTAGAGCACTACGAAATTGCAACGTATGGTACACTCTTCTCTTTTGCCAAGACTTTGGGTGAAGATAAGGCGGCTGAACTACTGCAAAAAACATTGAGCGAAGAGGTGGGAGCAGATGTGCATCTTACGGAAATCGCCGAAGCGTTCATCAATATAGAAGCTATGGAAGCTGCTTAGGATATAAGCCTTTGAACACCACATTTTGGACTTAAGGAACGCGGCACATAGAGCACATAGTTTTGAGAATCAATTCGATATGTGCCCTTTGTGCCTACATTTTTAATATGAGCTTTAACTTACCTCAATATGGCAAAGCATAAACTTTCAAATTCAAAAGAGCTTGACAACGCTAAGATAGAAGATCTTGCAAAAAACACGGAGCATGGCGATGGTCAGTTTTTAACGACCAATCATGGCCTGCGTATCAATGATGACCAAAACTCTTTAAAAGCAGGGGAAAGAGGGGCCACCTTGCTCGAAGACTTCCAACTTCGCGAAAAAATCACCCACTTTGACCATGAAAGAATCCCTGAGCGCATTGTGCATGCCAGAGGCAGCGCAGCGCACGGGTATTTCGAGCTGCACGAGTCCATGACAAAATATACCAAGGCAAAATTTTTACAGACGCCAGGTGCTCAAACCCCCGTGTTTGTAAGGTTCAGCACGGTAGCAGGCTCACGTGGCTCCACCGATTTGGCCCGGGACGTTCGGGGCTTCTCCGTTAAGTTTTATACCGAAGAAGGCAATTATGATTTAGTGGGCAACAATATGCCCGTATTCTTTATTCAGGACGCCGTCAAATTTCCAGACTTAATACACGCTGTCAAACCCGAACCCCACCACGAAATGCCTCAAGCCGGCTCGGCCCACGATACTTTTTGGGATTTTATTTCCCTTATGCCCGAAAGTATGCACATGATTATGTGGGCCATGAGCGATCGGGCCATTCCCCGAAGCTTGCGAATGATGGAAGGTTTTGGGGTACACACCTTCCGTTTGGTCAATGAAAATAATGAATCCGTTTTTGTCAAGTTTCACTGGAAACCTGTGCTGGGCGTACACTCCGTAGTCTGGGATGAAGCCCAAAAGATTTCGGGCAAGGATTCCGATTTTCACCGCAGGGATTTGTGGGAGGCCATAGAAAGCGGCAATTTCCCGGAATGGAATTTTGGGGTACAAATCGTAGCAGAAAAAGACGAGCACAAGTTTGAGTTTGACCTGCTCGACCCCACCAAGCTCATTCCCGAAGAACTGGTTCCGGTCCAAATAATTGGCAAAATGACCCTGAACCGCAACCCGGACAATTTCTTTGCAGAAACTGAACAGGTCGCTTTCCATCCCGGACATATAGTTTCTGGAATTGATTTCAGCAATGATCCCTTGTTGCAGGGTCGTTTGTTTTCCTATACTGATACACAATTGAGCAGATTGGGAGGTCCTAATTTTCATGAAATACCCATCAACCGCCCAATCGCCCAGGTACACAACAACCAACGGGACGGGCACATGAGGCAAACCATCAACGCAGGCCAATCAAGTTACCATCCGAACACCACAGGCAATGGCTGTCCTTTTCAGGCCAAGGCAACAGAAGGTGGTTTTGTTTCCTACAATGAACGAATTGACGCGCGGAAAGTGCGTGCCCGAAGCCAGAGCTTTTTTGACCATTTCAGTCAGGCAACCTTGTTCTACAACAGCCAGAGCGCGTTTGAAAAGAACCATATCGTGAACGCATTGCGGTTTGAGTTGGGCAAACTTGAAACGGAGGCTATCCGAGTTCGGATTGTTGGCATGTTGACTCAAGTAGACACAGGCCTGGCTGCTAAAGTGGCGAAAGGTCTGGGAATGGAAGTGCCCAAGTCGCCCGAACAACCCATGAATCAAAGCATACCCGCTGACGGCGATCCCAAAAAGTTTCAACCCACCGCAGTTGTTTCCTCCTTGAAACAGTCTAAAGCGCTCAGCATGGCCAACACCGTCAAAGACAATATAAAGACCCGACAAATCGCCATCCTTGCCGCAGATGGCGTGGACGAGGGCTCCCTCCATGCGATGAAACAAGCACTGGAAGCAGCCGGGGCAAAAGCCCAAATCATTGCGCCGCACTTAGGCCACATCGCTTCAGCCAATGGTAAGCAGGTAAAAGCAGACCAAAGTTTTCTGACTGCCGCTTCTGTGCTATTTGATGCCGTGTATGTTCCCGACGGACAGCAAAGCGCAAATGCCTTACAAGCAGAGCCAGATGCGATTCTTTTCATCAATGAAGCCTACAAACACTGTAAAGCAATCGCTGCGGATGGTGCAGGGGCAAAATTGTTAAATGCTACGAATGCCGGTATGAATAAGCTGGGCAAAAATGAAGGAGCTAAAACCAACGGAGTTTTGGTGGATGGTAGCCCAAAATCGTTTGTTGCTGCCATTGCGCAACACCGTTTTTGGGAACGTGAAAAACAAGATTAGTTTGATAATGGGGTAGGCATGTATAAAACACAATAGGCACATAGAGCACATAGTTTTGAAAATCAATCCGCTATGTGCCCTTTGTGCCTATTGTGTTTGAATATCCCTACCGTTGAAGCTCAATTACCTGAACCGACATAGCCGGCACTGCAATTTGGCTAAGGTCAGCGATTTTGCTGTCGTCCAAAATGTTTTTACCGCGTGTGAATCCCCTCATGTTTTCCGCAAAACGCTGGGTGGGCAAGGTTTGAGCTTTGTCGCTCTGACTCATAATGACGAGGACGTTTTTTGCTTCGTCGTGCCTAAAATACACATAAATGCCGTCTTTCGGGATGTATTGGGTGAGTTTCCCAGTTTGCAGGGCTGAGCAGGATTTGCGGTATTGCGCCAGTTTTTTGGTGAAATTAAAGGCATCGTTTTCTTGCGCCGTTCTGCCAGAGGCCAGGAATTTGTTTTCTGCGTCGCCCGACCAACCACCCGGAAAATCACGGCGAACCTCGGCGTCTGAAGGGTTTTTAAAGTTTTTCATCAAGACCTCCGTGCCGTAGTACAATTGCGGCACACCGCGCGCCGTCAGCAAGAACGTCACGCCTTGTTTGTATTTCTGCATATCCTCACCAATGACCGAAAAAAATCGGTTTTGGTCGTGATTGTCCAAGAAAGTCAAGTTCAAATTCGGGTCTTCGTACACGATGTCCTGCGCCAGCATGGTGCAGAGTTGGTTGAACCCGCGCCCCCAGTCGAATTTTTCGTTCAATGCCGCATTGATGGCATTGTAAAACACAAAATCGTTGGCTGAATTGCAAGTGCTTTTGAAGGGCAGGTATAGGTTGTTACGCACAAAAAACGCCTGACTGAGCGCCGTATTTACCGCGTTTTCTGCCGTGATGTACATGTTCGGATACTCCGCATACAAGGCGTTGTTGCAGCGGTTCATGAACTCCAAATCATTGTATTGGTAAGTATCCACGCGCCAGCCATCAATGCCAAAATATTCTACCGTCCAGAGTGCATGCTGGATTAGATAGTTGGCTACGAATCCATTGTGTTGGTTCAAATCGGGTAAAAACGGCACGAACCAACCGTTCTGGTGGACTTTAAAGTCGCTCTGGCTGCCGTGTTCCAGATCAAATACCGCTTCATCGCGATAGGAGGTGTTGGTGTAGGCATCCCACTGGTTCAGCCAGTTTTTCATTGGCAAATCACGCAGGATCCAATGGTTGATGCCCGCATGGTTGTACACGGCATCTTGAATGATTTTCAAGCCCTTGGCGTGCGCGGCATCAATCAAGTTTTTGTAGGCCGCGTTGCCACCCAGTCGCCGGTCAATGGCATAGTGATCGGTAAAACCATAGCCGTGGTATGCTGAGCGCATGGCACCTCCTTCGTTGGTTTGAGGCTGGTTGTTTTCGATCACCGGGTTGAGCCAGAGCGTGGTCACGCCCAATTCCGTGAAATAATCGAGGTGGTTTTGGATGCCCAACAAATCGCCTCCGTGTCGCAAATACGGGTTGGCACGGTCGGATTCCGGGTCGGCCATGTCGGCAAATTTGTCGTTGGAAGGGTCGCCGTTGGAGAAACGGTCGGGCAAAAGCAGGTAGACAAAATCCGTGGAATTGATCTCTTGCGGATGTTTGTCGCGGGTACGGAGTTCGTAGGTATGGATGGTTTTTACGGTTTCGTTTACCGTTTTTTTGCCCCGTTGCACGGGCATAGTTTTGCTCAATTCGATCTCGAATTTACCTGCCTTTGTTTCCGGGGCAATGTACAAATCCACGAACAGATAGTTGGCGTTTTCCACCTCGTACACTTGGTGGACGGTCACGCCTGGGTAGTTGATTTTCAAGTCTGAACCTTTGAGGTTTTTGCCGTAGACCAGCAATTGCAGTTCAGGGTTTTTCATGCCCACCCACCAGTTGGTCGGGTCAACGCGTTGAATGGCAGGGTTTTGTGCGAATCCTTGGAAAAAGAAAAAGCAGAGGGTGAGGAGGAGGGAGGAAGATTTTGTCACGGTACAGATATTTTGCTGTGAGCATTTGCGGGGATCAGCAATGCCGATGGGCAAATGTAGTAAAGGTGGAGCATGTATTTCGGCGGCTTGATTTACATAAGAAAGGTGCGCGCATGAAATGGGGCGAAAAGGTTTTCTTTGACAACAGTTCACACTTAATCTTTGCACAAATGAAACGCTATGCGCAGAAAAGACACCTTCCACGATGCTGTCCGATTAGGAACGCGGCACCAATAACTTAGTCATTTGATGGAACAAAGGGTGGCATAAAATGACTAAGTTATTGATGCCGAGTTCCTTAGCACTTAAAACTAACGATAAGGTTGTGAAATATCAAAAGCCATCCTGACTTTTTTGGAGAATTACGCCAAAATCAAGTCTGCCAACTTAAGAATGTGCAAAATCAAGTGATTGCCGATACGGTAAACCACCACTATAAATCGATTACATGCCAACAATTTAAAGCACTCATTTAATCTTGAAAACCTTTGTGGCAATTTCTCCCAATTCTTTTGTTCTCGTCAAAATTTCGCCTCGATCCCATTTTGTCTTAATGGCTAACTCCTTCGTCATTTGTGATGCGGATTGACTAAAAATAGGCCTCTTTGTTAAGAAGTCAGCATCGTCAGCGGCTTGATTATCAGAAGCACTCATAATAGTAAGATTGCCGATTGTTTGCTTTACATCTTCTATATTAAGGTCGAGAACTGCTCCAGATGCACGATTAGGATAGATATGCTCAATAGTTGTATCGGCAAAAGTAAATATACGCATCTTGTCAAGGCAAAGTGGCTCACCTACCGCCCCGGTACGGTACCATCGAAGATAGTCTTCAACGGTAATCAAAAAATATTTGAGTGTCTTGTTACTGCCACCGTTTGAAGAATAAATCAACGCATCAAGAGAAGTTTTAAAGAATGTATCGTTGGCTTTTCTATTCAGCAAATCTTGGAGTTTTGTCTTTAAGGATTGAAGTGTGTAGCCGCTTGGATTTTTTCTAATTACACCTGATTCTGCATGAACTACTTTTAAAATATCATCATGGTGTTGATGGCAAATGAGTACATATCGAAACATGAATCGTTCCAATATACTCACCATTTCTGCGAATTTTTTATGGTCCAATTGACAACCAGCCAACAGTATCGGCAAAAATGTTGTATATTTTCGCTCATTTACCAATAGTGTTAACCGATTACGATCCCAAGATGTCACAGGCTGACCAAATGGGAAAACCCATTCCCCTCTCACCAGTTTTCGACCGTTTGCGATTTCCTGATAAATTTTTTGGGTTTGAAGGTATATCGCATCCGAATCTTGAATTGAAATACTTGTTGATGAGTGTTGGGGATAAAAATATTCCAAAAAGTCATCGAACAACGTATTTTGTCTTGGGCGATCTTCTTTATAAGAGGCATAAATAGCCCGTAATAAATTTTCTGTTTCCCTAGGAGGGTCAGAAAGTATATTGTCCCAATAAGATTCTACAGAGTCTTGTTGACTTTTGTGACCTTCTAACATTTCGAGTGTTTTAGCACGGAGCAAGTCCCCTTCAGTAAGGCTTTTGCCTCGATCGTTCAACACCTGAAAAAGCGTATATGCTTCCTTTCTATCGAATGTGATGACATGGAGAATAGAAAAGTCATCGTCAATATTTTGCTCAAGTACCTCAAGATTGTCGAGGTAAACATTTATATCTTTATTCTCCGTCAACACCTCCACTTTCTTAGTGATTTTGTTGAAAGCATCCTGTATTCTTCCATGGGAATCCCTTCTTACAGCAGGCTTTTTATTTCTAATGAGTTCTGAAAAGAACAAATCATCGGCCTTCGAGAGTTTCAGGACACTTTGAGTGGAAGAAAGGCGATTTGTTTCCTGTTCAAATTCGATATATCGTGGGAGCAACTTCGCAATTCGTTTTTCTGTAATCAATTGATTAGGTGTATCGCCCTTTTTTTTAGTCAATTCTAATATTTTTTCGTAATTCCGAATTATTGCGGTCGCTAATAGCACAAAGGTTGCAATGCGTTGTTGGCCGTCCACTAACTCGTATTCAAATTGCGATACTGTCCCCGGAATTTGATGCTGAACACTTACAATACCACCAAGAAAATGATTTTTGGGTTTTGAATGTTTTCGCGCATTGAATATCTTTTCCAAATCTCCGAGAAAATCGTCAATTTCCTCTTTTTCCCAAGCATACCCTCGCTGATACTTAGGAACTCTAAATAGTGGTTGATTAAGAAAATTTTTGCCAACAGCAGCATATACAGGATTGACTTGCATAATTAGTTTTAATTTCTTTGCAAAAGTAAAAAAATCATAGATTTCTCATACTACTATTTGGTTTCTCACAGGGTAGAATCCCTTCACCCCACCTTCCACAAAACCCGCGCACTCCAAAAAATCACCGTCACCCCCATTAGCACAAACATCAACCACAGCGGCAACTTCCCCGCCAACCTCGCGCTCAGCGGAGCGGCCAGCACCCCACCCACCATCAGCTCCGCAATCACCAGCCAGTGCAACTCCGAAGTGGTGTTGAATCCTGGAAACCCGGCGGCCAAGTGGCAGGGGCACGAAGTCTTTGACGGTTTGTTCGACTCTTTTGAACTGATACTTTGTTGCGCCTCAGTCATGGAGAGCCCGCTACAATCCTTCGTCGCGCCTAGTCTCATCTCAAAATAATCTGACCAAACTATCAAAG
>JBBQSW010000157.1:0-8090 GCA_038213575.1 Chitinophagales bacterium
TTTTTTCTTGAAGGGAGCGGCATATTCTGATGGCTCGAGACGTGCACCGTTCACAAATGGCATGAACAGAATATCACAATAATCCGCCACTCCTGTACCGCTCAAGTGGGTATGCGAGAAGCCATAAATCAGGGAGTCGGAATAATGGTAGCCGGAGCAACCATCCCAATCGAGCATTGAAATGCGTGTGTCGGGACTTAGTTGCACCATGCCAAATGGAGCCGTTGCCCCTGGGTAGGTATGTCCGTGTCCGCCGGTGCCGATGAAGGGGTTGACGTAACTATTGACTTTTGACTGTTGGCCGTTGACTGTTGATAACGAAAGGGTTGCGAGGAAAACAAAGAAAAAGATGCGCATGGAGTGGGCTTTTTTGTTGCCCAAAAGTAGCGTTTGCTAAATCTCAACTTCCCGAAATTTTATAATTTTCGGAAAGTTCGCGCCAAACGGTGGTATGGCCTTCAGGCCGCTGTCGTATAAGCATCGCCGTAAACGGCTCTCATCCCGACGGCCTAAAGGCCATGCTACCTTCACCACACAAACTCCATAACCTGCTCCACTCCATCCGCCAGACTAAACGACACCGGGCAAGTCTTAGCTGCTTTTTCCAGAATCAATTTCTGTGTTTCGGTATAGTCCTTTTGCGGCATCACAAAGCGAATGACCACTTTTGCGATTCGCCGTGGATCTGAAGCCATGATTTTGGTGACCTCGGCGGTTGCGCCGTTCAGGTCGAATTCATGGTTTCGCGCACTGATGCCCATAACGGTAAGCGCACAAGAAGCCAGCGATGTGGCACAAAGATCGGTGGGCGAAAAAGCTTCGGCCTTCCCCTGGTTGTCCAGCGGTGCATCGGTGATGATTTTGGTGCCGGAGAAGAGGTGGGTGGCTTCGGTGCGGAGTTCGCCCAGGTAGGTTACGGTGGATGTCATGAAGGTAGGTGTTGAGAATATATTGGGAAAAAGAAAAGAGTGCTTAATTGCTAACTGTCCTAAAATCAGGATGGTGCTGCTTTGACTTAGAATTAGTTCAACGCTTCCTTCTTCCCTCAAATTTTAGTTTGTTTTCTGAGTGTAGGTTGAACAGTTTGAGCATATCCTTCAAACTAGGATTTGTTTGGACGAGAAATTTTATTTTGTCTGAGGAATAGATTGAAACTTCAAAATCGGTAGCCATTTGCTCTTTTTTAAGTACCAGCCAGCCACAATGCTGATGTTCGGCCCCTTGCCGTCCCATCGAACAGAATACCCCTTTGGTAAGCCCTTGATCTTCGA
The DNA here is from genome assembly GCA_038213575.1 of Chitinophagales bacterium. Classification (GTDB taxonomy): domain Bacteria; phylum Bacteroidota; class Bacteroidia; order Chitinophagales; family Saprospiraceae; genus M3007. The sequence continues at coordinate 1,272 of JBBQSW010000157.1, forward strand.
GAGGAATATCAATGATTGAATATGCCAAAATTTCCGTTCCAAGGGGTGGATGGTGAGACATACAAATTCTTTGTCGGCCTTGAATCGTTGAAATATTTAACAAACATACTTGAGAATCTCCCGATTCCCTTCCATATGTTTTAGTTTCAAACTTTGCATTATAATTCTCAAAAATTGTCAATCTGCTTTGAATAATTCCTTCCCTGTAATAAGTCCAAACCCGGTAAACACCTTGAATATCACTGAGTTGATCTAAGCGATTATTTTTGATTCTAAGGTCTCCCGTTTTACTTACAATTCGATCTGGAATACGACGCATGCTCCGTTTGAACATCATATAACGCTTTATCTTGTCCAAATCATCAAACGGCACTATATCTTCTGAGGACTGAGTTCTATACAACAAAATTTCAGCAGAAACAGGATAACCATAACTGGATATCCATTGCGCAGTACCAACTATCATAATTTGGCGTTTCAAGGACATTTCACCAAGATGCAAAATAATTTGAAGCTTGGTTTGTTCTTTCGAACCAATATAGTCTTTTTGATACTTTATATCCAGATTGAAAAACAATCTACTGCCTACCTCTTCTGCATACCCATAATATTTTTCTCCAGTTTTTTCTCCGGTTTCTTCAATAAAGTGCAGCCCACTGACATTAGCTAATATTCCCTTGCTTGTAATTTCAAGCGCAAAATCAATCTCCCTTGTTTCATGTTTACGATACGTATAAAAAAACGCTTTATAATAAAAATATTCTTCATTAAACTCAGGTGAATCTTCATTCCCGGAGGCTTTCAGGTCGTCTGGTTTGTAAATTTTAGATATTAGTCTTTGTGCAGCCTCGTCAATCCCCTTCGCAACTTCAGAATATGCTTCATCTTGATTAGGCCAAGATGTAATGGCTTTTGCGTTTTTGGGTAAGATCTGAAGTTGACCTATCGAAAAAACTAAATGCCACCCATGACATGCTCGAGCTAAAACTGGAATTACTATAAACTCATTAGAACTGAGCCTTTCTAAAGCCTTGGGCAATTCTTTGCTATTGACATATTCTGAAGACAAGAAATTGCTACTTACAAGAAGCACTACAATGTGCGCTTTTTCCAAGAATTCATTGATTTGCACTTCCCATGCCTGCCCAGGGTTTATTACTCCATCATATTGAATATTTAGGTTGCGGGTTTTGCTAATTTGGGAAAGATGTTTGCGAAGATTTGTTAAAAGGTCAGAGTCATCGCGTGAATAGACAACAAAAACATTAATTGGGTTTTCGCTCATATTAATCATCTTAACGTTAGGAGGGCAAAAATATACATTAATGACAATATAATCATTTGGTTCTTCTGTTGTTTAACACTCTTCACAAATACTCCTGAATTTGTTTGTAACATTCTTCATTTGACGCCCTCCAGAGTAATAATTTTCGCCCACATTTCCTTCCCTTCAAAATTAATAATTTTAATCTCCACCTCACGCGCTTTACGCGGCCCGGAGAATTTCAATAATCCAAAATTGTGCTCGCCCACTGCCGTTCCTGGCACCCGGAATTCGTTGATTTCTTTGGTGGGTGCATCTGTATAAGCTCCCGAGGTGAAGGGCGAGGCAGTGAGATCGTACACCCAGTTTCCAGCGCCGTTTTTCATTGCGCTGAGTTCGCTGAAATGCCGGTCGCCGGTCAGGAATATTACCCCTTTGATGTTTTCTCTTTCGATAAACTTCAAAATCGTGTCGCGTTCTGCCGGAAAGAAATGGAACGCAGTTTCGTTGTTTGGACTAGAAGTTAGCACCTGGCCGCCAATGGCCACCAATTTGAAGGGCGCGCGGCTCCCGGCCAAGGATTCAAGAAACCACCGCAATTGTTCCTTTCCCAACAACGTACGTTCAGGGCAGGTTTTGCAATAGTTCGGGGTACGGAAATAGCGGTTGTCCAGCAAGAAAAAATCAATGTCAGCGTATTGAAACTTGGTCGTGCAACCCTTTTGGTCGCCCACCCCAAACGTTGGATTTCCCCAAAAATCACGGAATACCTCCCAGGCCGTTTCTTTGTGGATCCAGGTGCCATCCGAATCATCGGGGCCAAAGTCGTGATCGTCCCAGATGGCATACTGCGGAGTGGAAGCAAGCAAAGGTTGAAGTTCAGGCGTGGCGCGGTCGTGGGAATAACGATGCTGCATCCCGGAGCGGGTAAACCAGTCCACTTCGCGGAAATACACATTGTCGCCAAGCCAAAGCATCAAGTCGGGCTTTTGGCTGGCGATCTGCGTAAAAGTCTGATAATTAGAGCCGTAGGGTTTGCCAGGTCGGTCGTACTCAGGCTCATTGAAATAGGCACAGCTCCCGGTAGCGAGTGTGAACGTGGGAGGATCCACCCGCCATTGCCAGAGGGCTTGGGTCTTGAAAGTGGTGGGATAAGGAAGCAGCACCGAGTCGCCATTTATTTCTAAACGGTACTCGTAAGTGGTTCCCGGCTCCAAATCGCTGGCAATACATTTGGCGGTGAAGGCACTATACTTATAGGTCTGAACGATTTCTGTTCGCCATTTTTGTTCGGGTTTCCCCGTCGCCCAATATTCTACCTGCACCCCTGCGAAGTTCCTGGTCTGCACCCACACGAGTGCTTCCTTCATTTCGACATATCCGAGCATCGGGCCATTTTGCAGAGCCGCGTTACCACTCTGGGGCGCAGAAACTGGCACAATAGGCTTAATATCAACGGATTGAGAAGGTTTTTGGGCGCAGCTCCAAACGAAAAGGAGCAGGAGGAGAACAGCGTTTTTCATGTGTCTGAATAGCTTTGTAGAAGGCGAAGGTAGATGGCTTCGTGGAGAAAGTTTTTAGAGCATGTTGGTTTTTAAAAACTACAAGGTTTGGCAAAAAAAATGCGACACAGCTTTTCGCCATGCCGCATTCAATGCACAGGTATGTTCTCTACGGTATGTTAAAAAAACTACTGGATGTCAATAGTCTCGTTTTACCTGATATTTTCCAGAAATCGTGTGTGTAACCCCCAATTGGTCCACAAACGTTCCGTCGAAGGTGCCGATGATCGGGTCGCCCACAGCGTATCCGGGTTCGACCACTTCGATATTCACGCCGCTCACGCCGGAATTCCAGGTCAAGGTGTTCACATACAGATTTGTCAGAGAGAATGTGCCCGGCTGGCCGTCATTGGCAAATTCCATTGAAATACCCACGTCCTGCTGAACCGTGCTATAGCCGTTTAAAAAGGTGCGCGTGCCACCGTTGTCTTTTACTCCACCCACGGGGACTGCAATCACATAATCGTTATAGTCAAGGCTGAAAATGATGTATTCGCCGAGTGAATCGCAGACTGCGAGATCGCCCACCACCGCTGCGTTGGGTGGTACAGAGATAGTGTCGGGCGCGCTCTGTTTTTGGTTCTGCAAGTCAAAACCGATTATCACGCCAGTTCCCACACTCGTGTCGCAACGAATTTTGCTGATAGAAAAGCTGCCATCGGTACCCGTGAAACCTACCCACTTAAAATTGCCCAAAAGCACTTGAGCGTAACCATTTTTGATAGGAGCACCCGAGCAGTCGAGCAAACGACCGGTAAGTTCTACCGTTTGTGTGCCCGTGGTCGGGACAAGCACATCCGGGATCGTGGTTGACTGATCAAATGGGCCTACATTTTGGGTAAAAAGGACTTCGCCACATTCATTCAGGATATCCATGATAAAGGTTTCACCCATCGGGACACCTCCTTTGAACACGCCATTTGCATTCGAAGACGCATATCCCTTCGTGGAATCGGAAGTCATCGTGAGGCGAATCACCGCACCTTTCATCGGTTGCATGTTGTACGACAATATTACTTTACCCTCCAATTGCACAAGGTTAAAGGCAGTACTGAAGCTCCAAAATGAAAAGTGCTTAACATAGCCAACGTATTCATTGCCAACACGCTGTGCCTTGCCTTCTTCTATCCAACGAGCTTGTAGCACATCATAGTGCCAAAGTGTGATTTCTGAGGGTGCAGCGGAATATTGTGCGGCGGCGATGGGCAGGTGGATTTCCACCTCCTTGCCTTCGCGGATGCGCAAATCCTGTCCCGATTGGCCTTGCAGTTCTACGCCAACCATGCCGTAATTGCCAAGGGATTGTTGTTCACCTGCCTGGTTGATGCCGCGCAAATCGCCGGGCATATTCAGCGCAATATCTGGGGAAGATGGGTCGAGGCGACGGGCGAAGACACGCACCGTACCGTTGTAGGCATTGTTTTGTTCATCCACGAACGCGCCCGCCGGGAACAAAAGCGTGGCGCCACCTGGCAACTGGATCGTGCCACCCGATGCGGCATTTACCGTCCCGGTTTGGTTCTTGGAAAGCAATTGAATCGTGACGATTTGGAGCGCGTCGTCTTCAACATAGTAGGCACGGCTGAACTCAAAATAGCCGATTTTGCTGACCATCAATTTGGCATTATCAGAAGGGACGCGCATAGGGCTGAGGCGGAAAACACCGTTTTCGTCCGTGGTAGTAAGTTCGCCTTCCACACGGATTTGCGCTCCGCTGACGGCTTGGCCGTTCTCGTCAATGACCCGACCAGCAAATGCGGCGTTGACGGATGGACTACTGGAAAAAAAACCGTCTTTGTTGCAGGCTACAAAGACACTGGCTAGTAACGCAAAGGGCAGTAAAAATTTCAAATTATGCATGAAAAACAGGTATTAAGATGAGTGATTGTGAAGGCCAAGTTAACGACTTATTAGAGAAAATTGGTGGGCGAAGGCGAGCAGAAATGCTAACAAGACCTTAAAATCAGGCTTTCTACGGGCGGGTTTTTAGGGGTAAACCCGTAGAATTTGCGATTTTGGATTTACGATTTACAATTTGTAAATCCAAAATCGTAAATCAAATCCTACTTTTGCCGCCCAATGTCGCAGCTACCTACAGAAAGAATTATCGGAACCTTCGAAGGCGAAACGCCAGGCCCCCTCATCCTCGTGATCGCGGCTTTACATGGCAACGAACCCGCAGGTGTAAGGGCAATGGAAATGGTATTGGCGGCTTTGGAACAGGAGCGTCGTGACAATCCCAACTTTCAATTTCGGGGAAGACTGGTGGGCTTGATCGGCAATTTACAAGCATTCCGAACCCGTCAAAGGTTTTTGGAGCAAGACCTCAATCGGATGTGGACGGAGGATTTTTTGGAAGGAATAAAGGCTTCCAATCAGGAAAATTTAACGAAAGAAAGCCGCGAAGTCCAGCACCTTTTTGATTGTATTGCTGCTGAATGTGAGTCTTCTAATACAGCAACCACGGTCTTTCTCGACCTTCACACGACTTCCGCCGAGGGTGGCGTTTTCAGCATCCCAACCGACGAAGAAGAAAGCCTGCTGCTCGCCCAGCACCTCGGAGCACCCGCCATTGTCGGTTTGCAAGCAAGCATACCCGGCACCCTGTTGGGTTTTGCCATAAAAGGAGGCTTTTCCAGCCACCCTCCACCTTCCACCCTCCACCCTATTTGCGTAGCCTTCGAAGCTGGCCAACACGAATCACCCCAAGCCACCACCCGTTCCGCTATTGCCATTGTGCGCTGCTTGCGGGCTATGAAATCTATTACCCTAAAGGACGTGCTGTATTTTGAGGCAAACCTTACCCTCCCCTTTTTAGCTAATATCCCGCCAATAGTTCGTTTTCGCTATGCACACCATATCGAAGCAGAAGCAGGGTTCAAGATGCGGCCAGGATACGTCAATTTTCAACCCATCCTTCAAGGCGAGCACCTCGCCGATGATGTTCACGGCCCTGTGCTTTCACCTGATAATGGCTTGATTCTCATGCCACTCTATCAGGCCAAAGGCTCCGATGGATTTTTCATTGTGCAGTAATTTTCCACAACATTGCCAGTCGGTCGTCGCCACAAGAAACGAGGCAATCCGGCAACCAAAGCAGTCGGTTCACCGAGCGTGTGTGCGCTCCGAAGCGCAACGTGTCTAACACTTTAAGCAGTTCATAAGATTGGGCGTCCCAGATTTTTATGGTGCGGTCGCGGCTGGCCGTGGCAAACAGCAAGCCATCGGGTGAAAAAACGAGGTGGTTGATCGTGTACCAATGTGCGGGCTGTTCCGAACGAAGGGCACAATCATTTTCCAAATCCCACACGCGCAGCATGGCATCACGCCCCCCGCTTAGAAGGCCGTTCCCGTCAGGAGAATAAGCCAGCGTGAAAACAGAATGGGCGTGTGCGTTTTTCAAAACTCGTTTGACCGCGAGTGTTTCAACATCCAAAAAGTAAATAGATTGATCGCTGGCACCTACGGCAATTTCGCCCCGTTTTTCGGAAAAAGAAATGGCCCGCAGGGATTGATGAGAAAGTTGCAGGCTTTCAACGCTACGACCATGGAGGGCATCCCATCTTGTAATAATGCCATCGCCGCCTGCGCTGAAAAGCCACTGTCCAATATGCAACAAGTCATAAACGCCCTTTTTATGATGCTGAACATTTCGCGTTTGGTCAGGGAATTCACGGTCAATCCAGTGAATGCCTCCGTTCATGTTCCCTGCCACAATGTGGTTGCGGTCGAGCAATGAACACAAGGAAAAGCACTGTGTCTCGACAGAAGCCACGAGTTTGCCCGTCTCGGGATCGTCCAGATCCCATTCCACCACCCAGCCGTCGCCGCCCGCCGACAGGAAATGCCGATCCGATTGCCCCGGAGCGAGGGCGTAGAGCGCGGCGTTGTGGCCGGTGCAGGTGTGGATTTTTTCGACTAGGAGATTCATTTAGGAGGCTTTGCAAGTGAGTAAGCGGGGATGGAGACTGAGTAAGCGGGGATGGAACACGG
>JBBQSW010000158.1:0-8058 GCA_038213575.1 Chitinophagales bacterium
CCTAGTGGCAGGGGCACGAAGTCTTTGACGGTTTGTTCGACTCTTTTGAACTGATACTTTGTTGCGCCTCAGTCATGGAGAGCCCGCTACAATCCTTCGTCGCGCCTAGTCTCATCTCAAAATAATCTGACCAAACTATCATAGACTTCGTGCCCCTGCCCCTAGCGTCGCAATGGATACATCGTTGGTTCGGGTCCATCCCTCCCTCGGATAAATGGCCAAATCCAGTCGGATATACAAAAGCGAGTTGCACTATAAAAAGGCAGCGCAGATTGGGCTGAAGAGCCGGACTGGCCCTGCGGATTCACGGTAGGAGGATTAAAATAAAGGTTCAAACCCACGGATTGTCCGGTTTGAATCTCCATAAAACGACGCGGATTTTGACCCGATTCAAACGTATATTGTAGCAAAGCCCGGATGCCCAAAAACACCAATAGCCCTCCAATGGAAGGCATTATTGAGCAAGGCTGGCTTTCTATGTGTCTGGACATTGTAAATAATTTAAAGGCAGATTTTGTCCGCCAAATCTTTGAAGCCCGCCCGTTGCCGCCAGGTCGCCCAACGAACTTTTTCGTTGGACGATCCTGGCAGATTTTACGGAACAAGACTCCACCTAAAATTTTTATTCTTTTATAGAATCATCGCTTTGGACAAAAAGCAAAGCGCTTGTTTTGCATGTATTTATGAGCCTTTTTACCGCTGTTTACGCTTGCAGGCGAAAAGACAAAAGCCAATCTTTGGCGGTTTCTTCTATGGTATATAGTCCGGGCTGAACCCAATGTTTAGGCATGCCCAAACGACGTGCGGTGTATCGTGGAAGTTGGAAGGATTCCTGAACCAAGAACCAAGGGGAACAAAAGCGAATTAGCACATCCTGGCGCAGCACATCAGATTTTGGGAATCTGAAGTTCAACAATCCGTTTTCAAAAGAAACCCAGGCTGGTGCATTCGGGCACTTCAGCAAATGATCAGGCGGAAGTTTGTGCATGACCATACAGACTCCCGAGCCAATGCAATTCTGGCTGGGTGTGCCGAACACCACTTCCATTCTTATTTCGTGTGTTCGCACAAGCGATATCGGCAGGCATGGCGATACCTGTTTTAGTTGTTGCAACATAAGGCAGAGAATTGTGGACGCCGGGTTATACCATGGTGGTATCTACGATAATCCCTTGGTGTTGAAAAATGGATGAAACAGGAGTAGCGTACAGACTTTTCATGATTGAAGGCAGATTGATTAGTAAAAATTGATGCCTCAAAAGTCTGGCCTCACGGCAGGGAAGGAGCAAACAGAAAGCGGTTGGGCGTTACATGAAACAGGAAGTATGGAAGCTGAAAAATTGCTTATAAAACATTGATAATGAATAATTTATAGCCCTTCAAAAAAATTATAATTGTTACTTTTTGCCTGCAAAATCTTTTCTGGAAACAAGGTGTGTTTCGTCCTCAAACAAGGGCGTTAAACCTTATGTAGATGTCTGCGCTGCGACATGACAAACCTGCTCAGCTTTGCATTGGTGCACATACCCTACAGGGCTGGAGACGCGAAAACGACAGCGCCGCTCCGAGTGAACGGAGCGGCGCTGCAAAAACGATGAGATTACAAAAGATTTAAAACACGCGATGCCTGATGCTTCACACCTGAGTGGTGTCAACAATTGCTGTGCCCGTGACGCATAAAAAAAACGTCAGAACACTTTTCTTACAGGAATCCATAGGCAGGTAACGATTATTTAAGAAGTAAAATTAAACAGGCTCAAAGGTGACAAGCTGTAGACTTGTATCAGGCAACAGAAAGTCAAAATTTGTTACATGAGGGTTTTGGATGAAATTTTCACAAAAGCCGCATATATGACTGATTGTCAACACTAAGTAAGTCAACTATATTTACAAACTGTTACGCAGCAACGGCAACTTTTTTGGCTGCGCTGAGCGATTCTATCGCGATATCCCAAAGCATTTCATACGGTATCACCTCTATCTCGTGGGTCTGATTGGCTACCTGCAAGGGAGTTTCTTTCAATTTTTGCAGATAACGCTCCGCCTTGGTGGCACTCAACACCGGGTCGAACCCACTGGTGGGGATGTGCAGCAGCATTTTCAAAAAGAAATAACTGCGCTGTGCATTGTCGCCCCGCAAATGCCTGTAACAATATTGTTCTACAGCCTCCACTTCGTCGAGTATCTGTGAGAACTTACGCTCCTGAAGCATCAGCAGGAATTTGATCACCATGATGGCGATATTGATACCACTTTTATCTTTAGAGAAAATGGGGGTGTCGTTGATAAATTTGGCAAGTTTGAATTTCTGTTTGTTCGTTTTCCCATCTGCTTTGCCTGCCAATACCAGATAATGGACAAATGCCTCATAAATACGCCAAATCTCCTTCACATTTTCGGGCAAAAATTCAAAACGGGCATGGTGAAGCGTCTCGTGCAAGATGTCTGCAGCCCGCCCAAATTCTCCGGTGTGCAAAGACAATTGCAAATACAATTCCCGGTATTTAAACCAGTTGAATGTACCTTCCTGCATAATCTTGAGGCAATAATCGGCTGACTCCTGCCCTGCTTCAAACTGCCGCAATTGGATATTACAGATTAGGCGCTGATAGTAAAATATTTGAAGCGGAACGCGGGGTTCATACGCCCGGCCTTTGAAAAAATGGAGTGCTTCGTTGCAGGCAAGCAATGCTTGTGCGTGGTCATTGGCCGCTGTGTGGCGCATCAGCCCAATCATATAGCCGTACATCTGAAGTTTGTACGTCGCATGTTCCTCCATGAAAGGACAAATCTGCTCCCAGTACTCCGTGGCAAGACGGCTCACATCCGTTTGAGCGGAGCGGTTGTTGACATATCGAACAATCAGGGTGGTGTACAATGCTTCCGCCTGGTTTTCTGCATCGTAGGTTTTTCGATGCTTTTCAAAAACCTCATGTGCTTCCCTGAATTTTTTATCATTGCTTTCGCGAAGACCGTACTGGGTACGGAGGTAAGAGGCAATATCCATAGCCAGCAGTGTAAAATCATATTTTTCCGCCTGTCGCAGCAAACGGGTAGCAACCGAGAGCGCGGCCCCATTGGCATTTTGACCTGTCAGAATACGCACTACGGCCCAATGCTTGTGGCACTCGTAATAGGCTTTTTGATAGTCGGAATAAGACTTCTGGTTGCCATCAATCTCCAGCACCGCGTCTAGCAAGCGCTCTCGGAGATCAGATTTTAGCTTGCGATACTTGGAGCCTTCAAAACTTTCGTCGTAGAGCGCTTTGGCCGCCGCCTCGTCGGTAGAGAACTTGCCCTTGGCAATGCCATCCCACAGGGCAAGCAATTTGGACTTGGCATCCGCTCCTTTGAAAGGTTGAATACCGTGCTGTAGGAGCAGCAGAATGATTTCCTTAAGGTCTTGCATAAGCGTGTAGACTTCCTTTAGCCCCATTTGCCATAAGCAAATAGACGCTAAATAGTTCAACATGGAATGCAAGGAAACCGACGGCTTTAATGGTGTTTCAAAAAGCCATACTAAAGTTAGAAAAAATGTCCATTAGGCAAAACGAGAACCCTGCATGAGATGATCGAGAAGTTGCGGATTAAAAAAATATTCTTTAAAAACACTTAGGAACGCGGCACCCATAACTTAGTCATTTGATGCCACCCTTTGTTCCATCAAATGACTAAGTTATGGGTGCCGCGTTCCTGGGACAAAGGTAGAAACAAATTTTTTAAAAAGAAATTTGCTCCGTTATGTTTGCCCCAATGCAAATGATTTTGCAACTACATAGCAAAATTTAAGCCAAATTATAATGCATAAAACGGGATGACAAACGTTCATTCCACCATCCAATCTATCACACTATTATGCGCCTCAGACATTTTTTTGCCCTGCTTTTCCCTTTGCAAATCGCGGCCCAAAACCTCGTAGTAAACCCTTCCTTCGAACTGAACAAGCCCGATGCTGTAGTCGTGCCTTGCGAATTCACGCAGTATTCTTACGATTTTCCCAGAAGGACCGCCACTTGGAGCGGCTTCCGCGACGGCACACCGGATCTCCTGCGCGCTGCCGAAAATTGCGATTGGCTGCTACAAGTGCATAGTGGCGAACAATGCCTGGGCATCATAACCTATCTGCCCGCTGAGGATGTGGGCCAACGCAACGATTTTCACGAATACGTGCAAGGCCAACTTTCTGCACCCCTCAAACCCGGCCAAAAGTACCGACTCGAATGTTGGGTGCTCACGGATTCTGCTATATTGAAGGCCCACTTGGGTAAAGTATACGGGCCTAAAACCCCCGTAATACCCGTTCAATCGGGCAACCTGGGGTTTTGTTTTTCCGTCGAACCGTTCAGGCTGAACGAGATTTCTCCCAGTGCCATCGCCGCGTCGAAACTCCGCCCACAGGTCAATTTTGCCGAAATCATCAGCACCAGGGGGCTGTGGATCAAACTTTCTACCACCTTCGTTCCTGACCAACCATTCCAACATTTTACAGTGGGCAATTTTTTTTCAGACAAGCTGACGGCCAACAACTTATCGCCTGAAAGGCAACAGTTGATCGAACAAAAAAATGCCGCGCTGGCTGCACCAGTTGACAAGATAAAACGGGCGACCTACCTCTGTGTGGACGATATTTTTGTCGCTTTGGAAAATCCCCCTCCCCCACCCGTTTCGCTGGAAAAAGCACTTTTGAAAGACAAAAAATACACTTTCAGTGCGGGTGTGCTGTTCGATTCGGGCAAGGCCGAACTTCGCTCTGAAGCGGGGCCAGCCCTGGATTCGCTGGTGGCTTTCCTTCAAAAATTCCCTGAGGTAGTGCTGGGCATCAGCGGCCACACCGATGATGTCGGCACCGACGAGTACAACCTGGATCTTTCAGAACGCCGCGCTAAATCAGTGCAAGATTATCTTGAAATCAAGGGCATCCGGGCAGATCATCTCCGTTCGCGCGGGTTTGGAGAAACACGGCCTGTAGCGGATAACACCACCGAATCGGGGCGGCAGGCAAATCGGAGGGTAGAGTGCATAGTGTTGAAAAACTGACAAATTCTGGCAGATTTCTAACTGCTTGGGTTTACATTGAAAAATACCACTATGTTCGTGCGGCACAATTTAAACACTTTAACTTTTATGAAATTATTTTCCATCTTCAGCTTGTGGGTATTCCTTTTTTGTCTCCCACTCCAAATTTTTGGGCAAAAAAACACCCTGTCAAACGCCTATCTTGTAAAGACTTACACTTTTTACAAGAACCCCGACCCAAGCCTGAGCCATCTGAACTACTTCGATGCAATGGCGGGCAAAATGCAGTTGTCACCCCCATCAAAAATGGTGCTGATGGAAGAAATTGCGGACGCAAACGGCTATATTCACTTCAAATACCAGCAATTTCACGAGGGTTTGCCCATTTTTGGCAACCGCTACCTATTGCACGAAAAAGCAGGAAAAGTAGTGACGGCCACCGGGCTTTACAGCCCACAAGTCAGTGCATCTGCTTTGCCCGGCATCAATGCTTTAACCGCCACCGCATTTGCAAAAAAAGCCATGAAGGCCAAGGAATACGACACCAGGAAAAACGAACCCGTTTTGTGTTTTGTAGACCCTGCATTTCCTCAAGTCTCGGAAACACTGCGCTTGGCTTATCAAATAGAGCTGCACAGCATTGAGCCTTTCGACAAGCGCCGCTATTTTGTGGACGCTGCCTCTGGAAAAATCATTTCGGAGTTCCCGCTCATCTTGCAGGAAGGCGTGCCAAGCACAGCAAAAACGAGGTATTATGGGGTTCAAAACATCATTACAGACTCGATTGCACCCCAACAATTTGTACTTCGCGACCCGACCAGAGGCGAGGGTATTTTTGTCTACAATGACGATGGCAGCAGTTTTACCAGCACTTCTTCCAACTGGGACCTAACCAACGCCGATAAGGACGAAATAGCTTTGGACGCCCATTACTGCACCCAGGAATATTATGATATGATGCTTGCCGACTATAACTGGCAAGGTGTGGATGGTATCGGAAAAGCACTTAAAGTAAATGTGCATGCTGGCAACTTTGCCAACGCTTTTTGGGATGGGGAGTCTTCTAGCTATGGCGACGGCGACTGTAATTATGGCCCATTGACCACCTTGGAAGTGGTAGGACACGAGTTTACACACGGTATGATTGATTACACCTCCAAATTGGTTTACAGCGGAGAATCGGGCGCAATCAATGAAAGCCTGGCAGACATGTTTGGGAAAATGTTGGAGTACAAAACCGACCCCGCGAATTTCAGTTGGGATCTCGGGCATTCTTTTTTACTCAACCCAGACAGCCAACCCTTCCGTGTAATGGATGACCCCAACAGCCTCGAAATGCCTGCCTATTATCAGGGACTGTATTGGGAGGGTGAAGGTGGCGTACATACCAATAGTTCGATTGGAAACCTGTGGTTCACCATGTTGGTGGACGGGAAACAAGGCGTGAACGAGGTGGGAACCAATTTTGATGTTGCTGCCCTGGGGGTGGATAAAACAGGTCAGATCGTATTTCAAGTGAATCGGTATTATTTAACGGAAAGCTCCAATTACGCCGCGTTTTACCAATATTCTTTAGCCATGGCAGAAGCGTTGTACGGAGCTGGTTCAACGGAGTTGCAAGCCGTAGCGGAGGCCTGGAAGGCCGTCGGTGTATCCGGCACCGCGAATACAACATTGGATCTCAGCATAGACGGAAATGGTTTTTATGACAATAATTTCTGTGGCATAAATCAGTTTCTACCCGTCAGCTTCAAAATCACCAATAACAGTGGCGTAGCCTACGATCCATCCATGATGGCTAAAGTAACCCTTTCCAGCTTTCCGCTTCCCGATTACGTTGTCAACCTAAACAGCCCGATCGGCCCCGGAGAAGTGGTTGAAATTCAAGCGAACGATTGGCTTTTTGTAACTGATTTTGGTTATTCCTTCGTGAATGCCACTTTGGATCTGTCCGATGATAACTTCAACAACAATTCAACGTACAACTATTACAATGTTCTTGAATTTGCATCCGACGACCTCAGCTTATATGTAGAAATCGAGGCTCAAAATTGTTTTGCCACCGTGCAGAACATCTTCCTGTTTGTTGAAAACAGCAGTTGTTCGAAAGTCCCTGCTGGCACCGAGTTGAATTTTACTGCCACCGACGATTTAGGGAATACATTATGGACGTCCCCCCCCTATGTTTTGGCCACAGACCTGCTTCAGAACAGCTTCATTTTTACTCAATATGAAATGCCTGCCGTGAACACGCCCTTGATTATAACCCTGGTGTATCCAAACGACCCCAACCCATTCAACAATCAATACGAAGATGATGTAGCAGAGTTTTATTCCCCAATAACGAGCAATTATCTTAACACTTTTGAAATCAACTCTGGCCAAGATGAATACTTAAATTTAGATAATTTGTCAGACATAACGATGCTCTATCAAAGCAGTCAATATTTTGCTTCCACAGGCACTACAGAAGACCCGGGAAATTTTATGCGATGTGCCGATATCATTAGCGTGTTTAACTATGAATTTGCCGATGGCCTGAACGCCGCCATTCATACCTGTGTGGATTTTTCATTCTCGTATGCCCCAACCCTTGAATTTGACCTAGCCCAGTTCCGCAATACATCCACGGACATCTACAGCAGCATGATGCAGGCAAAATGGACTGGAACGGAGAACGGAAATCAGGTCATTTTTGGGCAGCCAGAGGGCGTGATTCAGCACCACACCATTCAATTGCCGCCCTATTTCAAAGGGGCCTTGGACTTTAAATTATACACAGAATTAGGCCATTGGGGACTGTACCCAAGTTATTTAAATACAGACGATTTTGTGCTTTTAGATAACCTCAAACTGACCGCGCCCACGGTAGGCACCGATGAGTTGGCAACGAATTCCAAGATTCTTATTTCACCCAATCCATCCCGCGAAAGGGCTACCATTCAGTCTGCCGATGGCATCAAAACGATTTTGCTGCAAAATGTGAGCGGCCAAACGCTCCAAACCTTGCTGGTCAACGCTACCAGTTACGACCTTGATTTG
>JBBQSW010000159.1:0-8053 GCA_038213575.1 Chitinophagales bacterium
CTAAAATGACTAAGTTATGGGTGCCGCGTTCCTAATCATCCCGCCGCTTAAAAAGAAAAGTTGCCTTTATTCTGCGTTGTCTTAACGCACTACGGTCAAATCCCCTACTTTTTTTATCACGGAGCCATCCACCAATTCCAGCTCTATCTGCCAGAGGTAAACACCTGGATTTACCAATTTGCCCCGAAAGCGCCCGTCCCAAATAAGGGAAGTGTCGCCTGGCAACGAATTTTGGGATTCGTGCAGCAGTTCCCCCCAACGGTCAAATATGCGGAACAAGTTCACCCTTCGCACCGCTGGGTTGAAGCCCAGAACGAGGTTTGCGTTTTCGCCTGAACCGCCCATCGCATTTGGAATGTACACTCCAATATATTGTTCAATAATCAAAAGCATCTCATCCGTGGCCGTGCAGCCATTGATGTCTTTAATAGTGAGCACATAACGGGTGGTTTCCAAAGGCGTTTGCACAATGGGGTTGGGGCAACTGAGGCAACTTAGGTAAGAAGTGTCGTTCCACACCCAAGAAATTGGGGTCAGTCCAGCCAGATCAATTTGTAGCGGCAGTGAAATGCCCAGTTGGATCGAGGTATCAGCGGGCAGATTGATGGAAAGTTGGGGCGGCTGCAACACCGTGAGTGCTGCTGTATCCGTACAGTCAAATACATCTTGACTCACTACAAAATAAGTGCCTGCGTGTAAATTTGGATAATCATAAACCTGTGTGTAAGCCCCTCCATTAAATTCAAAAAGCAACGAAGGGTCATTGGTCTGGATTGAAATAGCCCCGGTGTACGCATCATAACAATCTGCCGAATCCACGGTTGCCGTAAAAAAAGTTTGTGGATGTTGGTCAATGGTAACCGCTTCGGTTTCAGTGCAATTGTTGCCATCCGTCACCGTGAGCGAGTAGTCACCCGCTGGCAAATTATCAACCTGTGGGGTATGGTCGCCCGTAAAATCCCAAAGATAAAATAGTGGTTCTACTCCATTGGTAATATTGGCGGTGAGCGAGGCGTTGGATTCTCCAAAACAAGCGATCGTCCCGTCAACTTCCAATAGGATTTGTGGATACACAAAAAGGGTCACCACATGGGTGGAGTCGCAACCGTTAAAAGCGGTAAAAAAACCAGGGTATGCTCCACTGGTCGTTTGTTGCGTCCCAAAAATATTGGAAGAGTCCCCAAAACAAATTATCCTAGGTTCCGGCACATAAAAAGTGTCACGAGGGGCCACTCGCACGAGTACCGTGGAGTCACATCCTGTGCTCGCGGTGAGATAAAAGGTCATTTCCTCCTGCGCAGCGAGTGTTGTGTTGTTGATATTGAGCGTACTGCCGAGACAAACCGATGTGTCTACCGTGAGGTTGTATGTACCAATTCCCGTTCCATGTACCCGGACCTGAAAAATTGAATCGCAGCCCTGAAAGGTTTGAAGTTGAAATGTGTAGCTGCTATCGGGTTCAATCGTAATTCCATTCCAAACCACGGTGCGACCGTAGCAAATTGTGGTGTCAACCAGATAATCAAACGTTTCATGGAGGAAAACCAACACGGTATCTCGCGCCGAACAGCCATAAGAATAGCCTGCATGTATGGTCACTAAAGTAGGCACCAAAGGCACCAAAGAAACCGTCGGACAAGTAGTGCAACTGAGCAGTGTCCCAGCATCCCAGGTATAAAAATCGAAACCTGAGGCAGCAAGCGTTGCCGAATCGCCTGGACAAACGCCTTGGTCTAGGCCAAGATCAACGACGGTGCTAACGTCAAGGCCCACGACTATACTGTCCGTCTGGTCAATAGCACATACATCGGTTGCCGTAACGGCATAAATCCCCGGGCCTTGTGCAGTAAAACTGGACGCCGTGGTGCCATCAGACCAAACCCAAGCCACCAGGTCTTGCCCGTTAGCGTCAAAAAATATCGTGCTCAAGTCGCAGATGGCCGTGTCCTGACCCAAAGACACAGAAAACGGCTGGTAGGGAAAGTAAAATGCTGCAATGTTGTTGGCAAAAGCACATTCACCGACGCTGGTTACCGGAAAATCGGTGTTCAAATCGAATGGAGGAAGTATGGAATGGTCGTCGTTCAAGACCAAAAAAACAGAATCGTTGGTAGTCCGTGGGATGCGCAATGTGAGCGTATCACATTCGCCTACTCCAATATCGGCGGACACCCCAACGATGCCGATCCACTGGGCGACTGTAGTCTGTGGATTGCCAGTGTAAGCCGAAATGGGCGTATTTTGCGGGAAAAGGTTGTCGCCCAAGTTGCATATTTCCACCGTGAGTATCATAGAGTCCTGATCGCAAAGTGGCTGGGCGACCAAAGTTAAAATAGCATCGGGTGAAGGGAAGTTAGGATTGGAATACTGATTCATAAAAGTATTCAAATGACGTTTGTCCCCTACTAAATGCTGCATCTGTTGGTACTGCGGAACACTCAGGTCATCGTTGATATTCGTGTTAAAATAAGCGTGTTGGTTCCAAACCGGTCTGCTAGTTATAATAGGCGCTCCCACCACTTCGTAGGCTACCACCGTGCCGTCAAACGAACTCCCATTGGTGCCGCATTCGATCAATATTTCGGTTTTTCCGTCTGCGTCCACATCCAGCACCAGCGGGTTCTCGATATGCGTGAAACTGCGGCAGACGTCTTCCCAGTTTACATTTCCCGTAGCGCCATCCAAAATTTGCAACTTTTCCTCACTTCGGTAAATAACATCCGAAGACCCCGTGCCGCAAAAATCGAAAACTGTGGTGCAGGTAATGGAAGACGGGTCGTTTACGGGATTTGTCCAAAGGGGGGTGAAGTCGTTTCGCAAGGCGTACAGCCAGGGGTGGCCCACAAACGTGATGTCCGGCAGGCCGTCGCCGTCCAGGTCGGCCACATTAACCCTGGAAGCTCCTTCACTCCAATTGTTGAGCAGTTGGAATTCGCGCATAATGGTGTTTGTTTGAATATCCCAGACAAACACCGTGTTCAGCCCGGATTTTTGCCCCTGCACTATTGCATCCAAATCGCCGTCGCCGTCGAAATCGGCTACACTGGTAAACCCGTCAGAAAACGCCGGTGGGGCGGCGCGAACGGGAAGCACTAAGCCTGTGTTCAAATTTACAGAAAGCACTTGATTGCCTGCCACTATTTCCAGACCCGCGCAGCCAATACAAGCACCAGCAGGCAATACATCTGCTGGAACGGTAGAGGCAAAAGAATAGCCGAGAGCGACCCGGGCGGGGTGTTCGCCGTCTGAAAGAAAGTTGCTTCCGGAGGCCAAAAGTGCACCAGTCTGCCCATTAAAGACTTGATTTCCAACATTTACTTCCGCCCATCCATCATTGTCAAAATCGGCAATATTAGGAATGGAAAACTGGAAACGTTGGCCATAGCCTACCAGGGTAGGACTTACATATTTAGGCGTGCCGTCATGCTCGTAACAGTGCAATTTCTGATCAAAACCCACAATTACGATTTCACCAAAGCCATCATTGTCGAGGTCTGCAATGGCCGGAGCCGTACCTCCTGGCCATAAGGTGCTAGGCTCTATAATATGCACTTTGATTTGCCCCGTTACGCCATCTAGAATATACAGATCGGATTGTTCAACCCGAGTTGTCACCACTTCCGGGATCCCATCTCCGTCTAAATCGCCCGCAACCATCGGCGAAAAAGTGCCTGTTTGGGCATTGGAGGTCCATTTTGTGGCTAAGGAAACCGGGCCACAGGGCGGCAAAAACTGACAATCAGGGTTGCAAATCGGGGTATAGTAAAAACTGTCGCATTGGCCAGTACAGGCACAATCCGTGTCAAAACAATCAATCAGCCCATCGCCATCGTCATCAAGGCCGTTGGCACAATCCTCCATGGATTGGCTGTGAAGCAAAAAAGGGAGGGAAAAGAAAAGACTGAGAAAAGAAATTTGCAGACTTCTAGGAATCCTCAAAGTGTATGTTTTCAATGCCATTAGAAATTCGGTTTTGGTTTTGCCGGGCACAAAAACGGTGGTTTCCCAACTTTCTTCCGCCCGATAAAGCGTTTAACAGTGCGTTATGTAAACCTCAGAAATTAGGACGGGAGGTTTGCTTGGGGCGGGGATTAAAAAATTGCAGGGCAAAGATGGGAAAATCTTAAACACAAACGGAACGTGTTTGAGAAAGTGTGGCACACCTTGCTACTGGTGTGCCACACTTTCTCAAATACATTCGCACCAAGCGGCGGGAATCAAATTGCCTGGATCAAATCATACTGTGTCACCACATGCATCACACCAGTGATATCTGTGACAATGACTGCCGGAATTTCCTTAGAGATGTAGCGGTTGAGCTGACTGATGGGCAAATCGTCTTTCACGACCGGGAATGCACTACCCATCACCTGGCGGAGCGGTTTTTCCGAGTTATTCAAGGGGTTTTCCAACAAGAAATGCAAAACCTGTGTCTCGGTAACAGATCCGACTATTTGCTTGCCATCCATAACCGGCAACTGGCTCAAATCGTGCGATTTCATGAGATCAAACGCTGAGCGCACTGAATCACCAACCTGCGCCCCAAAGAAGCGGCGGTCTTTTTTTCTTGAAATCAAATCACTAAGCTTCAACTCGTCTTCCAAGAACCCACGCTCTCGCATCCAGTCGTCGTTGTAGATTTTCCCGACGTAACGACTGCCGTGGTCATGGAAAATAATGACGACTACATCGTCTTTTTTGAGTTTGTATCGCAATTGCCAAAGCGCTCCCATGGCACTCCCGGCAGAGTAACCGAGCAAAATCCCTTCCTCTTTGGCCAAACGTCTCGTCCAGAGTGCAGCGTCTTTGTCCGTAACTTTTTCAAACAAATTAATGAGGCTGAAATCTACGTTCGCTGGCAAAATATCCTCTCCAATGCCTTCCGTGACGTAGGGATAAATTTCCTTGGGATCAAAAATACCCGTTTCGTGATATTTTTTGAATACCGAACCGTATACATCCGCGCCCCAAACCTGAATGTCCGGGTTTTGTTCTTTCAAATATTTTGCGGTGCCGCTCACCGTGCCACCCGTGCCAACCCCAACCACGAGGTGCGTAATTTTACCGTCCGTTTGTCTCCAAATCTCCGGCCCGGTGCTTTCGTAATGCGCTTGACTATTGGAAGGGTTATCGTATTGGTTGCACCAGAAGGAATTGGGAATTTCAGTGCTGAGCCTTTTGGCTACAGCATAATAAGACCGTGGATCGTCCGGCTCCACGTTGGTGGGGCACACAATCACTTCGGCCCCCAAAGCCCGGAGCATATCCGCTTTTTCCTTACTTTGTTTTTCGGTCGTAGCAAATATGCAGCGATAGCCACGAACACAACCCACAAGCGCAAGACCCATACCCGTGTTGCCAGACGTACATTCAATAATGGTGCCGCCCGGTTTCAGGTCGCCCCGCGCCTCGGCATCGTCAATCATCTTCACCGCCATGCGGTCTTTGATGCTGTGGCCAGGGTTGAAAGTTTCCACCTTGGCCAGCACCAGGGCCGGGATATCTGCGGCGACCTGATTCAGTTTCACGAGCGGCGTGTTGCCAATGGTTTCGAGGATGTTTTTGCAGTAATTCATTGAAAATGGTTTGTAGCCCGGAACTCTGTTCCGGGCTTTGCTTTCATCTTCCCGGAACAGAGTTCCGGGCTTTGCTTTCATCTTCCCGGAACAGAGTTCCGGGTTGTGCTTTTATCATCCCGGAACAGAGTTCCGGGATACATTAACGAACAATATCCCCATATTTCCCACCATAAACCAATTCTCGCACATTGTCAGATGCCAAAAACTCATGTGGGAATCCCAGTTGGATTTCACTCGCTGCATCCAGCTCCCGAATCATTTTATCCGGCAATACAAAATCGAGGCAGCCGAGTGAGTTCTCCAGTTGAGCAGCCGTGCGAGCCCCCACCAGTGGGATGCAGTTGAGTTCAGCGTCGCGCTGCCGCACCCAGTTTAATGCGACTTGTGCGGGCGCAACGCCAAGTTTTTCAGCCACCTTAACCACCTTGGCAGCTATTTTGTTGGCTCGGTCACTTCGGCGAGCGCTTTGCGCCACGATTCGGCCTTCTTCGCCCCGCAAGTATTTCCCAGTCAATGCTCCACCTGCCATAGCCCCCCAGGGCGTGACGACCATTCCAAATGCCTTGGCCATAGGGATCAGGTCGCGTTCTGGGCTGCGCTGAAGCAGCGAATATTCGACTTGAAGGCCAGAAAAAGCAGTCCAGCCACGCAGCTCTGCCATCGTGTTGGCTTGGCTGACGACCCAGGCGGGCGTGTCAGAAACGCCAACATAATGCACCTTCCCACTTCGTATTAGGTCATCCAGGCCACGCAGCACCTCATCTGTGGGTGTAAGATGGTCCCAGGCGTGAACCCAAAACAGGTCAATAAATTCTGTGTCAAGTCGGCGGAGACTCTCCTCCACAGAGCGCATCATGTTTTTACGATGGCTGCCGGCGAAATTTGGATCACCCGTTTGGTCGCGTAAAGTGTATTTTGTAGCGACGACAAAGTGGTGGCGCTCGCTTTTGACAAATTCGCCCAGCCAACGCTCGCTTGTTCCTTCGGTATAGCGGTTGGCGGTATCTACAAAATTGCCTCCGCGTTTGGCGTAGGCGTCAAATATTTTTTGGCTTTCGAACTTGTCAGCTCCCCAACCCCATTCGGTGCCGAAGGTCATGGTGCCCAGGCAGAGTTCGGAAACGCGGAGGCCAGTGCGGCCTAAAAGCTTATATTTCATGGACGTTGGATTTTAGACATTAGGCTATGAACTTTGGACGAGTGCAAGTCCAAGGCCCAATCTTCAAAGTTTACATGCGCCGTTGGCGGACGTACGTCTGAAAACGCTCTGCATTGACCTTGTGCGCTGCAAAAGTCTCGGCGAAAGCATGCGTGCCCGATTCGTCGGGTTTTGCACAAAAATAGAGATAATTGTGTTTTTCTGGATTCAGCACTGCGTCAATACTTGGTATGGAGGCCATACTGATTGGGCCGGGTGGCAGACCTTTATATACATAGGTATTGTAAGGCGAATCAAAAGTCGTATGATATTCCGTAACTCGCCTTGCGCCAAAATCACGGGTAGCAAAAACGCTCGTAGGGTCGGCTTGAAGTTTCATGCCGATACGAAGTCGGTTCAGATAAACACCTGCGATCGTCGCTTTTTCAATGTTGGCATTGGTTTCGCGCTCTACGATGGAGGCCATGGTGTACACTTCTCGTTCGTTCAAGCCCAGCGCTTGCGCTTTTGCCCGGCGATTGTTTTTGTCCCAAAAAGCAGCATGTTCCTTAATCATTTTGTTTACAAACGATTTCGGATCTGTGTTCCAATACATTTCATAAGTATTTGGAATAAACGCGGTTAGGAGGGTTTCTTCCGAATAGCCTATTTCTTGCAGGAAAGTTTTGTCGCGAAATACCGCCAGCAAGGCAAGTGAATCTGACTCAATGAATTTGGAGGCTTTCCCGGCAACTTCTTCCGTCAAACGTTCATTGTTGAGCACCACTTTAACGGGTGATTGTTCGCCCGTGCGGAGGTGTTGAATCAGTTGGCGATTGGTCCACCCTGGCTCAATCTTGAAGCGCCCCGAGCGCATTTTATCTTTCTTGTATTTCATTTGATCGGAGAGCCAACGAAAGTTTACCTCATCTCTAACGAAACCTTGTTTTTTCAAGATCCGTACAATGTCTTCAAAAGAGGAACCTGTAGGAATGCAAACGTAAGGGTCTGCAAGTTCAGAAGGTACGGCTGGAAACCAAAAACCTTTGATGGGTTCCCAGGCAAAATAGGCGCCTCCCAGCAGGAGCACCAGCAATAGAGCCAAGATGCCCCGGCGGGCAGAAGACTTTTTTGAGTTCATGTTTTTGTGCCTAAATAGTTGGGCTTGAGGGTGTTGGAGAGGAGCAAGTTTAGTCATGTACCAGGTTAGGGAATTCAGGGTGCAAATGTAGGACGAACTTTAGCTTGTCATTTCTTTGCGACTGGAAAACTTTGGCATTTCTATCCATGGGCGACCAAAACTGCATCAATCCAACTTTGTGATTTTGACAGCAGT
>JBBQSW010000160.1:0-8023 GCA_038213575.1 Chitinophagales bacterium
GGCCTCGATCCTAAGCTCCGAGCCAGAACGCAGGATCAGTTCCTGATGGAAGATATTGACGTGATCTGTGCCACCATCGCTTTCGGCATGGGCATAGATAAGCCCGATGTGCGCTTTGTGATGCACTACGATATGCCAAAGTCCATCGAAAACTACTATCAGGAAACTGGGCGTGCCGGTCGCGATGGTTTGGGCGGAAAGTGCATCGCGTTTTACAACTACAAAGACATCCTGCGCCTCGAAAAATTCCTGCGCGACAAGCCCGTGGCAGAGCGCGAAATGGGTGCTCAATTGATGCAGGAAGTCGTGGCGTATGCCGAGACAGCCGCTTGCCGCCGCCGATTCTTGTTGCACTACTTTGGCGAGGAATTCGAGGAGGCAAACTGCCAAAAGATGTGCGACAACTGCAAGAACCCAAAAGAGAAGATGGAAGTGAAGGCTGAAATAGTTGGCGTGGTGCAGTCCATTCTCGACCTTAACGAGAATTATCTGATGAAAACCGTCATGGATTTTGTGATGGGCCGCGAGACGAAGGAGATGAAGGATTACCGATTTACAGAGTTGGAAAACTTTGGTGTAGGCGACGATCGGGATGAAAATTTCTGGAGTTCTATCTTCCGTCACGCTATGATCAACAACCTGATCTACAAGGAAGTAGAGCAGTTTGGCATCCTCAAAGTTTCGGAAGCAGGGCGTGACTACCTAAAAGACCCTCAGCCTCTCCAAATCACGATCAACCACGACTACGTGGATGGCGAATACGATATTGACGATGAAAAAGGCGGCACCGCAGTGCTTGACGAACCTTTGATGAATATCCTCAAAGACCTGCGCCGCCAAATATCCAAAAAGCACGACCTGCCGCCCTACGTCATTTTCCAGGACCCTTCCTTGGAAGAATTGGCTACGAATTATCCAATTTCCATGGACGATATGTCCAAGATTGTGGGTGTTTCACAAGGCAAAGCGCAGAAGTATGCCCAACCTTTTGTGGATGCCATCAAAAAATACTGCGAGGAAAATGAGATAGAGCGCCCGATGGACATTACCATCAAAACGGTGGCGAACAAGTCGAAGTCGAAAGTCAGTTATATAATGGCCATTGACCGCAAAATTGGCCTCGACGAGATTGCCAAAGTCAACGATCTGAGCATGCCCGAACTTTTGGACGAACTCGACGGCATCGTTCAATCGGGCACCAAACTCCGGCTTGACTATTACCTCAACAGAGTAGTAGACGAATATGTGCGCGATACCGTCATCGAATATTTCAAAGAAGCGGAATCAGACTCTATTGATGAGGCTTTTGCCGCGCTGAAAGATGACGAGATCACCTGGGAGGAGATACAGCTGTTGCGCTTAAAGTTTTTGAGCGATTTCGCGAATTAGTAGGTAAGACTATTTGACGTTGTAGAGGGCGACCGTACAAGGCCGCCCTCTCTCATTTATCATCGTTTGATTACCTGCCCTGTATATATCGTCCTTCCATTTTGCCTGAACATCAGGGTGTAAGTGCCGCTTGCCAGTCCTTTTAGGTTTAGATTGAATACATTTTCATATATGGGGATATGCTGGGCGATCATTGTTTTGCCAGAGGCGTCAGCTACTTCTAAAAGGATATCGCTTTCGGCTTCCGGTAGTAGAATATGAACCCAATCGGTTGCTGGATTGGGATAGAGGGTTTGTCTTTGCTGTTTCATAAGCCCCGATATCCGGAATGCCATCTTGCCAGCGAGAATTCCCGCCCAAATCAGTTAGCAGCCCAAAACGTGCCGCCCAAGTACTATCACCTTGATTTATCAGGGGAGAGCAGCCCCGTAAGCGGAAATCTCCCGCAGCCGTGTCCCGAAAGAGCGGGTCAATGTTGAAAAGCATGTTGGGGCCGCAGGTAAGGGTGTCGTACATAGGGTGAAGACCGTCCTTCAATGAATCGCAGTTTTCGACGTCAATGAGTGTATAATCTACATAATCGTTTCCAAAATTGGAAGCCATCTGATTTGTTCCTCCAGCTTCATTATGATAAAATATGCAATTTTCTACCACCGGTTTTGCATAACTTCCATTGCCGATATATATCCCTGCACAACTATAGCGAGCCTTGTTGAATTGGAAAACAGTGTTGGTGATCTGCAAATCCAATTGATGATTGGTATTATGTATTGAAATACATGCTGAAGTATTTCCATCATTGTATTCGAACAGGCAACTGTCCACTCCGCTTATATCCGCAAATTGAATCCGCCTTTTACAATTAAATGAAGTAGTGAAAGATCGTGCGGCAAACAAAACCGCAAGACAAAACTAATCATAAAATTCTGCCCTTCATGTTAACTTTTGCATCAATAACTCCAAGTGGCGCAAACTGGCGCAAAATCCTTGCTTGAAAAGTTAGGGCCTACTTGTCCAAGCAGTATCGCGTGAAAACAAACCCTGAGATAATATTGGCACGGCACTCCTCCTCATTTATTCTGTACTTTTGCTGCCTTAAATTTTAGCACTTGACACCCAATCATGGTTCAAGGGGCCAATGTCTATAAAAAATGCAGCCAAAAGAATTTTTAAAAAAACTCGGGCTTCGCACCCGAAATACCGGCACCTCCACTGGTCAGAACATCATCTCCGGCAGCCGCCGCTACATTGAGTCAATCTCGCCTGTTGACGGACAATCCATTGGTTTTGTGGGCATTACCACCCGCGAACAATACGATCAGGTGGTACAGTCCGCCGAGCAAGCTTTCAAAATCTGGCGCGATGTGCCCGCCCCTAAGCGCGGCGAAATCGTGCGCCAATTCGGCGAAGTGCTGCGCCAATATAAAGAACCCCTCGGCAGCCTGGTTTCTTACGAAATGGGCAAAAGCCTGCAAGAGGGCTACGGCGAAGTGCAGGAAATGATTGACATCTGCGACTTCGCAGTCGGTCTGTCACGCCAGCTTTATGGCCTCACCATGCACTCCGAGCGCCCCGGCCACAGGATGTACGAGCAATACCATCCGCTGGGCATCGTGGGCATCATTTCGGCCTTCAATTTCCCGGTAGCCGTATGGGCCTGGAATGCCGCGCTGGCCTGGGTGTGCGGTGATGTTTGTATTTGGAAGGCTTCGGAAAAAACACCACTTTGCTCCATTGCCTGTCAAAATCTTTTCCAAAAAGTCCTGAAAGCCAATGACTTGCCTGAAGGAATCAGTTGCATCATCAACGGTGACTACAAAGTGGGTGAGTTCATGACCAAAGATCACCGGGTGCCGCTGTTGAGCGCAACCGGGAGCACCCGTATGGGTCGCATAGTAGGTCAGGCCGTGGCCGGGCGTTTTGGGCGCAGCATCCTAGAACTGGGCGGCAACAATGCCATCATCATCACGCCATCCGCAGATATGAAAATGGTGCTTACGGGGGCTGTCTTCGGTGCAGTCGGCACTGCAGGACAGCGTTGCACCAGTACCCGCCGACTCATCATCCACGAGAGCGTGTACGAGCAGGTGAAAACGACCCTTGCCAAAGCCTATCCACAACTACGCATCGGCGATCCGCTCGACCCGAGCAACCACGTCGGGCCGCTCATTGACAAACACGCCGTAGAAAACTACCTTCACTCCATCGGCGAAATCAAAAAACACAAGGGCAAATTTGTGGTAGAAGCTGGTGTGCTTTCTGGCGCTGGTTACGAAAGCGGTTGCTATGTGAAACCCTGTATTGCCGAGGTGGAAAACCATTGGGACATCGTGCAGCACGAGACCTTCGCGCCCATTTTGTACTTGATCCAATACAAAACCATCGAGGAAGCGATTGCCTTGCAAAATGCTGTGCCACAGGGGCTTTCGTCGGCTATTATGACCACCAACCTGCGCGAAGCCGAGCGTTTCCTCTCTATCAACGGTTCTGACTGCGGTATTGCCAATGTGAATATCGGGACCTCCGGCGCTGAAATCGGCGGGGCATTTGGCGGCGAAAAGGAGACCGGCGGTGGCCGTGAATCCGGCTCCGATGCCTGGAAAGCGTATATGCGCAGACAGACGAATACGATCAATTATTCCGAGTCGCTTCCTTTGGCGCAGGGGATTAAGTTTGATTTCTAGCGTCGTTTGAAACCTCGGAGGTCTTCTAAGCCCTATGGCATATACATAAGGGCCAAGCCAGCCCGAGTTGTCATGTCGCAGCGAAGTGAAGACATCTACACAACAAGCCTTATGATAATGACGCGAAAAACGAACGAAATCCGTTCTTTTGTATGAACATTCTATCCAACACATGAAGCACTTTCTTTCTATTGCCTTTTTCGCCCTTTTGGTCATTTCCTGCTCCCAATCCCCCAGTATCCCAATCTCCCAGTCCCCGAATATCATCTTCATAAACGGCAATTTTTTTACTGCCGACTCTCTCCACCCGCATGCTACGGCTGTTGCCATCGTAGGGGATCGCATTTTGGCGGTAGGCAAGGATGCCGATCTGGTCAAATTGGCTGGAAAAGAGACTCAAATTATTGACTTACAGGGCGCATTTGCAATGCCCGGGTTTATAGAAGGGCACGGGCATTTCAACAGCTTGGGTGGAAGCCTTCAAAACTTGAACCTCATCAACACCAAAAGTTGGGCAGAAATAACGGGGCTTGTGGCCGAAAAAGTCAAAACTGCCAAGCCCGGGGAATGGATCGAAGGCCGAGGCTGGCATCAGGAAAAATGGTCCGAATCGCCCGGTTCAACGGTGAATGGATACCCTTTCAACACGGAGCTCAACACGGTTTCCCAGAACAACCCATTGGTGCTTTACCACGCCAGCGGTCACGGACTTATTGCCAATGCAAAAGCCATTGAACTCGCTGGTATTTCCCGAGAAACTTCCGATCCTATTGGTGGCCGAATCGTTCGCGACGCCCGAGGCAACCTCACGGGTGTTTTTGAAGAAAATGCAATGGGTTTGATAGAAAAGCCCTTTTCGGAATGGAAAAACCTTCGTTCAGAAGCGGAGCAAATTGCCGCTTTCGATAAATCTACCCAACTGGCTGCTGCTGAATGCCTCGCCAAAGGCATCACCTCCTTCCAGGATGCCGGCAGTAGTTTTTGGGAACTCAGTCAATACCGCCGTCTTGCCGAAGCGGGCCAACTCCCCCTCCGCCTTTGGGTGATGGCCATTCGGCCCACAGCACACGATATACCCAAACTGGCAGAATACCCTCAAATTGGGCTTGGGAATCAACACTTTACCTGCCGCGCCGTGAAATGTTATTTTGATGGGGCACTCGGCTCGTACGGTGCTTGGCTACTTGCGCCCTACGACGACAAGCCGGGTTTTGTGGGGCAAAACACCACCCCGCTTGACACCATTGCCCGGATGGCGCAAGCCTGTCATCAGTACGGACTCCAACTTTGCGTTCACGCCATTGGTGATCGAGCCAACCGGGAGGTATTGAATGTGGTGGAGAAAGAAATGGGGGCAAAAAACGACAAAAGATGGCGCATTGAGCATTCTCAACACATTGACAAACAGGATATTCCACGTTTTGCACAGCTCGGTGTAGTGGCTTCCATGCAGGCCATTCACTGTACCAGCGACGCCCCTTTTGTAGTCAAAAGGCTTGGAGAAGAACGTGCCCGCACAGGGGCTTATGCCTGGCGTAGCCTGCTCGACAGCGGGGCAAACTTGGCCAACGGCACCGATGCCCCCGTGGAAGATGTCAACCCGCTTCCCTGCTTGTATGCTTCCGTGACAAGAAAACGCGCTGATACAGGGCTTGAATTCTTTATCGAACAAAAAATGACGCGGGAAGAGGCCCTGCTTTCGTACACGATCTGGAATGCCTGGGCTGCCTTTGAAGAAAAGGAGAAAGGCTCAATCACGCCAGGGAAATTGGCCGACATCGTGGTGCTTTCTAAAGACCTGCTGCGTTGTACGCCAGAGGAAATTTTGCAGGCTAATGTGTTGAAGACCGTGGTGGGCGGGAAGCTTAAATTTGAGATGAAGTAAGTGAAAAATGGGCCAAGGATTGCAGGGATTAGACATAGATTAATAAAGAAAATCCATGTCTAATCCCTGCAATCCTTGGCCCATTTTTCTTAAGCCTCCCTTTTCAACAACTGCACCAACACCCCGCTTTTCAACCGCGGTTCGAAATAGGTGCTTTTGGGTGGCAAAATCTCCCCCGCATCCGCCAAGAACATCATATCCTCAAAATGAACCGGGAAAAGCGCAAAACCTACTTTGTTGCGACTATTCGCGGCTTTGTGCAGCCCATTCAGGCCCTTGCTCCCGTCAACGTATGCAACTCGGGTGTCCGTTCGGACATCATGGATACCGAGAATATTGCCCAGAACGCGTTCGTTCAGGAGCGAAGCATCGAGCAGGGCGTTTTGCTCGTCCAAACCGGCGAGCAGTTCAGGACGCCAATGCATGGAGTACCATTCATGTCGGAGGAGCATCACAATTTCGTGCTTGTCTTCGGGGCGGCGGGGCGATTCCAATATTTCAATGTCGAACACTTTGGAAACATGCGCCATGAATTGCGCAGCACTCATCCCTTTTGGGATTTCTGCGACGCGATTGTAGTCGAGGATGTCTAATTGGTCGGTGGCGAAAAACGCACAGAAGAGGTGGTCGAAGTCAAATGTTGGGAACTGGTCACGCTGCTCGTGCAGCATTGCCATGGTGGTAGTGCGGTGGTGTCCGTCAGCGATGTAAGTAGAGTTCACGTTGCTATTGAACAGGTTTTGCAGCGTTCTGATTTCTTGCTCCTCCGTCACAGCCCACACGCTGTGGAGCACTTTCCCATTTTTGAATCGGGTTTCGAACAACGGCTTATGATGGTGAACAAACTCGTTCAACCAAGCGCTGATGCTTGGAACAGAAGGGTAGGTGAGCAGCACAGGTTTTAAAATGGCCTCCCATTGCAAGAACAAATCCCTTTGCTGTTTTTCGCGCTCGCCAAGCGTGGCTTCGTGTTTTTTGACTTTTCCGTCAAAAAAAGCCTTTACCTCGTTGAGGGCCACAAGGCCAGTGTGTTCGCCAGTGACTGACTTGATTTGGTAAATGAAAAAGGCTGGCTGGGCCAGTTTTTTGTAAAGACCTTCTTCTACATACTGCTGATAGAGGTTTTTGGCTTCATCGCAAAATACGTCGGAGGATTCAATGCTGGCAAAATCAGGGTAACAGGCTCGGAGTGGTTTTATCTTCATGGATGGGTGTGGTAAAGGCGGGCGAAAAGTAGGGATTTTTAGATGGATTCGATTAGTGCACGCTTACCAATCGAATCAATTGTATAATCGAGGAATCAGATCAATCAGACATACCCTTTCGCTTGCAGCCTAAACAACTCTGCATACTTCCCACCTTTCGCCACCAATTCCTCGTGTGTACCTAATTCAAGCAGTTCCCCATGTTCCAGAAACAAGATTCGATCCGCCATACGCACCGTGGAGAAGCGGTGCGAGATAAGTACTGCCGCTTTGCCTTTCATCAACTCTGCGAAGCGGACGAACACCTCGTGCTCAGCGCGGGCATCCAATGCAGCGGTGGGTTCATCGAGGATAATCAATTGAGCCTCCCGCATATAGGCGCGAGCCAGCGCGACTTTTTGCCACTGACCACCGCTCAGGTCCACGCCGCCGGCGAAACGTTTGCCGAGCATCTGGCCATATTTTTGAGGCAGGGGTTCTATGACGGAATCTGCCAGGCTCTTGTGTGCAGAGTCTTCGATGCGGGGCTGGTTTCCGTTTTCTGAAATGTTACCGATGGCGATGTTTTCGCCTGCGGTAAACATGAAACGAACATAATCTTGGAAAATAATCCCAATCTCGCGACGCAAGTCCTCCGGGTCGTAGTCGCAGAGGTCCACACCATCGAGGAGGATACGGCCTTCGTCCGGTTCATAGAGGTGGGCGAGGAGTTTTACCAGCGTGGTTTTGCCCGCGCCATTTTCGCCTACGAGTGCAAGCTTTTCGCCGGGATGGAGGGTGAAACTGAGATGCCGCAAAGCCCAAATATCCGTTTCAGGGTATTTGAACCCCACGTTTTCAAAGACAAAACCTTGTTTCAT
>JBBQSW010000161.1:0-8018 GCA_038213575.1 Chitinophagales bacterium
TGCTCACCCACACACCAGTAGCAGTGGTCGGGTCGTGCTGATCCACAACGGCATCATAGAAAACTATTCAGTGTTGAAAAGTGCACTGCTACGCCTTGGCTACGATTTTAAAAGCGAAACCGATACTGAAGTTTTGGTAAACCTCATTGAAGAGGTTCAAAAACAAGAAAACCTTCCGCTGGAAGAGGCGGTTCGTCAGGCACTTACACAGGTGCATGGGGCATACGCCATCGTAGTGATGGATCGAGAGGACCCAAACAAAATAGTGGCGGCACGTAGATCGAGCCCCTTGGTCATCGGTGTAGGGAAGGGCGAGTTTTTGATCGGCTCAGATGCTACCCCTATTGTGGAACACACCAAAAATGTAGTGTACCTGGAAGACGAGCAGGTGGCAACCTGTGCCCTTGGGCAGGAATTGAGTATCAAAACCTTGCGCAATGAAGTGGCCACGCATACCGTCCACAAAATTGAGATTGAAATAGAGCAGTTGGAAAAAGGTGGTTACGACCATTTCATGCTCAAAGAAATATTCGAGCAGCCAACCACCATTGCTGAATGTATGCGCGGGCGTATGAATGCGGAAGATGGTTGGGTGAGACTCGGTGGCATGGACGAACACTTGAAACGGCTTGTGAACGCCGAACGTATGATTATCTTGGGCTGCGGCACTTCGTGGCACGCAGGTATGATTGCCGAATATTTGATCGAAGACCTGGCCCGTTTGCCCGTGGAAGTTGAGTATGCTTCAGAATTCCGCTATCGCAACCCAGTGGTGCGAGACAACGATATTGTGCTTGCCATCAGCCAATCTGGCGAAACTGCTGACACATTCGCAGCCCTCGAACTAGCAAAACAAAGGGGAGCGCTCACCTACGGCATCGTAAATGTGGTTGGCTCTTCTATTGCTAGACTTACGCACAGCGGATCCTATATTCACGTTGGGCCAGAAATCGGGGTAGCTTCCACCAAAGCTTTCACCGGACAAGTCACCATGCTCAGCATGATGGCCCTGATTTTGGGCTACGAGCGCGGCTTCTTGCCCAAATCGCAGTACCAAAAACTCGTTCAAGAACTTTCATTGATCCCTCAAAAAGCGGATGAATTGCTCCGAAAATGCCAAAAGCAAGTGGAGTATATCGCGGGAGAGTTCAAAGATGCCACCAATGCGCTCTATCTGGGCAGGGGATACAATTTCCCTGTTGCCCTCGAGGGTGCTTTGAAACTCAAGGAGATCAGTTATATCCACGCCGAGGGCTATCCGGCAGCCGAGATGAAACATGGCCCCATTGCACTCATAGACGAGAACATGCCTGTGTTCGTTATAGCAACCAACAAAAGTGCGTATGAAAAGATAGTAAGCAATATCCAAGAAGTAAAAGCCCGGAAAGGCGTGGTGGTGGCGGTCGTGACCGAGGGGGATGAGATCATCAAAAAACTCGCTGACCATACCATTGAAATACCAGAGACCGAAGAACCGTTTACACCATTGCTTTCTGTCATACCTTTGCAACTGCTCGCTTACTACATTGCCGTCATGCGTAAATGCGATGTTGACCAGCCGCGAAACTTGGCAAAGTCTGTGACCGTGGAATAAATCACATTTTTACCCGCCGAATCCTACACCAAGGCGAGAACCACATTTTACAATATGAACAGTTTAGATATAGAATACAACACCGAGCGTCCTGATATTCAATTTCCCGAATACGGCCGCTCCATCCAGGAAATGCTCTTGCACGCCAAGACCATCGAATCGCCTCAAAAAAGGCAAAAAACGGTGGAATCCATCATCGGTTTGATGATACAACTCGGCCCACAAGGCAACCGAAACATGGACGATTATCGCGAAAAGCTCTGGAACCATGTGTTTGCACTCACCAACTACGAACTAGAGGTGAATGTCCCATCTGGTATTATCATACGCCGAGAAGAAGACCGCGCAAAGCCCCAACCACTTGGCTATCCTACCACGGCTACCCGGATGCGGCACTATGGCAACAGTGTTCATGCGCTCATCCAAAAAGCCATTGATATGCCCGAGGGCCCAAAAAGAGAGGGGTTTGTGGAGGTCATTGCGTCCTACATGAAACTGGCCTATAAAACTTGGAACAAAGAGCACTATGTCAGTGACGACATTGTGAAAGAAGACCTTGAAATCCTTTCCAACGGCCAACTTTTGCTGCATGAAGGCCACGATTCTCTCGACAAACTAGCGGCCGGAGTAGGGAAATTAGACAACCGAAACAGAACCAATGTCATTGGCGGCAATGACCGGGGCGGACGTAGGCGCGGGGGACGTAATCGGGGAGGTACAGGTGGTGGCAATGGTGGCAATGGCGGCAATGGCGGAGGAGGTAGAAGCAACAACCCAAACAACAATAGTAACAACAACGCCGGAAGACGTAAAAAACGCTGATTTTTTGCTTCCTATAAAACACCTATTCCCTTTAAGGAACGCGGCACCAATAACATAGTCATTTGATGCCACCCATTGTTCCACCATACGGCCACTATTTTTCTTTAAATAGCCCCACTATTCGCAGAAAAATTGTGTTTTCTTATTAAAAATTTGTTTACATAAAATTAATTATTTTTTGGTGCCGCGTTCATAAACAGCCTCTAATAAAAAAAAATAAAAAAAAATAAAGCCCCTAACATTGATTTTTCAAAAACCCATTTAACTTTGCACCAAAATAGGCAATTTGTTGCTCGTTTGATTCAAATTAGAACAGTAAGCCATTAGGCTTTAAGATAAAGGTTTAAAATGAAGCGTGTTTTGATGACGTCCTTCTCCGAAAACGTTCGGAGGGGGACTTTTTTTTACCCGTATCCCGTCCGCTGCCATTTCTTACCTTAGCTCCATGTCTCCTACACCATCCACATTGCATCCCTTACAGGTGCGCACCGTAGCACAAAACCTGCGTGCTATTTTTCAAGAAAATCGCTATGCCGACAAGGTGATAGAACAAGCCCTGCGCAGCAACCCCAAAGCAGGAAGCCGCGACAGGGCTTTTATTGCAGAAACGACGTATGAGGTGCTGCGGTATTTTCGACTCTATACCGAGATTTTGGGCATTTTGCCCAGCACCGAGCTTGATTTTTGGCAACTCATTGGGGTTCATTTGGCCTTCAAAGACGTTGAACTTCCTGATTGGCAGGAATTCAAAACCTTAAAAACCACCACATTCTTTGCTAAAATAAAAGACTTCCAGCGCGCACGCGATAAAAAAGCCACCGAAGATTTGCCCCGTCGCATTCGCGAAAGCATTCCTGATTGGCTCGACGAATTAGGGCAAAACGAACTTCCTGACCAATGGGATGAGACGCTCCGGTGGCTCAATCGCCCTGCCCAAGTCGTGCTGCGTACCAACCGCCTGCGCACCAGCCCCTTAGAACTTCAGCAGGCACTCCTCGCTGAAAACGTTGATGCCCAAATCATTGCAAACTCTGATGCCCTGGTACTGAGCGCCCGGAAAAATGTTTTCCAAACCAGTGTTTTCAAAAAAGGCTGGTTCGAGATGCAGGATTACAGCAGCCAACTCGTGGCCGTGTTACTTGCACCACTGCCAGGGATGCGCGTGGTAGATGCCTGCGCCGGGGCCGGTGGCAAAACCCTTCATCTGGCCGCTTTGATGCAAAACCGTGGGAGCCTCATCGCACTCGACACACAGGCTTGGAAACTGGAAGAGCTACGCGCTCGCGCACGCCGCGCAGGAGCCTCCAACATAGAGACCCGCCCGATTGAAAACCGTAAGACCATCAAGCGTTTGTATAATTCAGCCGACCGGCTTTTGCTCGACGTACCCTGCAGCGGACTCGGTATCCTACGCCGCAACCCCGATGCGAAATGGAAACTCCAACCAGAACAGATCGAAAAACTTCGCAATACCCAACAAGAAATCCTCCAAAATTACAGCGCCATCACGAAGCGTGGTGGGCACATGGTGTACGCAACTTGTAGTATTTTGCCTTCCGAAAATCAGCATCAGATAGAGCGGTTTTTGGAAAGCGAGGCTGGCAAGGAATTCAAACTTATAGAAGAGCGCCGAATTTTTCCACAGGATGAAGGTTTCGATGGGTTTTATATGGCACTTTTGGCTCGGGAATGAATTTACAGAAGGGGTGAAAAATCCAGAGCTGGCTTATTCCGAAGGATCAATTCCCTGACCATTGGCAGTCACCAAAAATAAATAAACAAATCCACACCCAAGATATGACACTCGAATCCTTGCTCAAAGACTATGCAAGTTTCAACCTGTGGGCCAACACTCAAATTGTCGATTGGCTGAAAACCAAACCCGTAGAGCTGATGGAACACGAAACGCCATCCAGTTTCCCAACCATTCGGGACACCTTGCTCCATATTTGGGGAGCAGAGGAAATTTGGCTCGAACGACTCCGACTGATACCACCCACCACTTTCCTCTCGGAACGGTTCAACGGCACAGTCGAAGATGTTTTTGAAGGAATTTTGAGTCAATCAGAGGAATTTGCCAAATATGTGGATGCATTGCCCGATGCTGATTTTCAAGAGATATGTACCTTCAATCTCCTAAATGGCACCGAAGACAGTCGTTCACGCGCAAAAATGATACACCATTGTCTAAACCATAGCACTTATCACCGGGGACAAATAGTGACCATGGCGCGCAACTTCGGGCCGACCGATCCGCCCAGCACAGACTACATAAAATACGTTCGCATTAAATGAAAATCCTTCACTTTTCTGACACGCACCTTGGCTATCAGGCATTTGATCGCGTAACAGACGCAGGTATCAACGCCCGCGAGCAGGATGTGTACGATGCTTTTGAGCGCATGGTAGAACGAATTCTGGCAATCAAGCCTGATATTGTAATCCATTCAGGCGACTTTTTCCACCGCCCCAGCCCGAGCAATCGCGCCCTGACCTTTGGGCTGGAACAACTCCGCCGCATCGGGCAGGCGGGCATCCCTACGGTCATTATTTCTGGCAACCACGAAACCCCGAAGACGATTTACAACGCGCCCATCCTTCGCGCACTGCGCACTTTGGAGCATGTTTTCCCCATTTTTGGAGAACAATGGGAAACCTTTGAATTCGGGAACGTAGCCATTCACGGCGTCCCTCATATCAACGATAACCGATTGTTAATCAATGAATTGGAGCGACTTGAACCCCTAAAAGGCAAGTTCAACATCCTCATGTTACACACCTCCTTGGGCAAGCGCTACCTGATGGAGGAATACGGCGAACAAGTATTCCCAGCGGAATTTGAAACCAAATTGGCGGGCTTCCAATACGTTGCACTCGGCCACTGGCACGACCGACAAGCTGTGAACCTGCACCCCTGCGCCTGGTATTCGGGCAGCACGGAGCGGTTCAGTGACACCGAAATCGGATCGGAAAAGGGGTTTCTAATGCTTGATATTCAGCCGGATAACACTTGTGCGGTGCGCTTTGAAGCCATAATTACCCGTCAGTGGCTGCGCTGGGAACGCAGTGGCTGTCACGAGGTTTCGGTAGCCGAACTGGAGGCGGAATTGGAAATTTTTAAAGAAAAAAATCAAACGCTGGATGCCATCATTTCACTGACTTTCAACGACATACGCCCGGAACAAACGCTGGAACTCGGCAATCTCCGCCTACGTCAAATATTCCCGGATGCTTTTCAACTTATTCCGAAGCGCAAAACTTTCAGCGACCGGGCTTTTGTTCACGCGATTGAAGCCAACCAATTTGAAAGCTTGGACAAGGTTTTTGCGGATTATTTAAGAAGCAAATACTCGGAGGATGAGGGTATGGCGGAGAAGTTGGTGGAACGGGCGAGGCGGTATTTTGGGGAAGAATTAATTTAAGATTTGCGTACTTTTTTGGCAGCGGTTGATATACAACTTCCCGATAGTTTTAAACTTTCGGGAAGTTCGGTCCAGCAACAAAGTTGATCTGAGGCCGGTTTGTGTGTCCTCTCGATTAAAAAGATGAAAAATAATGATCCTCAACAATTTAACCCTCGCCAACTACAAGCAATACGGCCACCTCGAACTCGAATTCCGGGAAGGTCTGGTCGGTATCATTGGCAAAAACGGTGCAGGGAAATCCACCATTTTTGAAGCCATCCTGTACTGTCTTTTTGGCCGCGACGAAGGCAACAAAGCCCATGTGAGATCGGCTTTTGCCGACCCAAAAGCCACCGTGGAATTGCAGTTGGATTTTACAATTGGCGAGATTGGCTACCGAGTGCGGCGCGAGTTTCGGGGCAAAGCCCTAGCTGTTGGGGCCGAGTTTTACAAAAACGACTTGCTGGTAGCCAAGGGCGTTTCGCCCGTCAACGAGGAATTGGTGAAAGTGCTGCATATAGAGCGCGATGCTTTCAAACGCTCCGTCTTTTCTGGCCAAAAAGAGCTCTCCGAACTATCCGACACCTCCGGGGAAGCCCGAAAACGCATGGTGCGCCGAATGCTCGGCCTTGATACCCTCGACGATGCCCAGTCCCGAGTGAACACCGACCTCCGCGACCTCAGTAGCCAAGCCGCTGGTCAACGACAGAACCTCCTCTCCAATGAGGTGCTGGAATCTTTGAAAGTTGAAATGGCAGAGCGAGATAAATCCTTGGATGCAAATGGATTGGAGGTTAAAAAGGAGCGGCAGAAACTTCAGGATATTCAAGAAAAACACCGCACGGAGAATGAAAAATTTGATCGAGAAGAAGCACGATTCAAACGCCACAGTCTCTTACGGAATGAACTCGGTCAAGCCGAAGAACGTCGCACCGGATTGAGTTTGCAGCAGGAAAATTTGAAAAAGAAAGAAGGCGATTTACACTTGCAAAAAGCAAATCTTGATGGAATTCGGGCCGATTTTTCAGGCTACGAAGCCGAGAAAAAATCGCTCGATGCGCTAGAGCACGAACGTTCCCGCAATACCAATCGGGAAGCGCGTTTGGCAAAAATTGCTGAAACCAAAGAACAGTTAGAGGTGACCCTTGCTAAGATCAAAACCTTGATCGTGCAGTTGTCAGCACAGGCTACCGTGGAATCTGCCTTGAAAGAAAAACTGACCGCGGTGGCCAATTTAGAAGCCGAAATGGAAGCCAAGCGCATCGAATTGCGTGAAATTGACAAACAAATCGGTGGTATCGAAAAAAGCCTGAGTGAACGGAAGGGAAAATTGGAACGCCTGCGCGAGTTGGGCAGCGAAGGCAATTGCCCCACCTGCCTCCAGCCCCTCCTTGATGGCTATGAACTTGCTTTAGCAGAACTTAACAACGAAATCCATGGCCTGCAGACCAATCAGTTGCAGCAACTTGAGGCACAGAAAAAAGTCGTCACCGAAGCCGGGATTGCGCTAAAAAACCGACAAACCATCACCCGGAACGAATCTAATAATCTACTTCAAGAACAAACACGCCTGACAGAAATCGCTCGCCAGCTTACGAGCGAAGAATATCAAAAGCGAACATTCGAAAGCCGCTTGACTGCCGATGAAACCATCCTCCGCGAGATTGGCGAGGTCCATTTTGACGAGGCAACCTATCAAAACTTGAAGACGAAACTTGCTGCCCTGGAGCCGCGCTACCGCGAGTTTTTGTCGCAAGAGAACTATGTTTCCCGCGAACTTCCGGCCACCCTTTCTGCGTTAAAATCTGCAGAATCTGGTATTGCTGAAGCCGGTCAAAAAATTTCTGTGCTGAGCGCAGACCTCTCTACTGTAGGCTACGACGAGGGAGCGTACAATCTTGCTAAACAGGCGGTTGCAAGTTTCACAGATGCGTTTCAGGCGCAAACGGAAACCGTGCAGACCATGGAAAAAACAGGCCTCGAGCTCCAAAATGAGCAATCAAAATCCGCAGAAAAGCTCCGCATCAACGATCGTATCCTTGCGCAAATCAGCGACAAACTAGAGGAAGTAGAATTACTCCGAAGACTCACCGAAATGCTCGGTCTGTTCAAAACCGAAATCTTGGAAAAAGTAAGCCCCGGCATCTCGCGCGAAGCCAGTGATTTGTTCAACCGCATCACGAAAGGCAAGTACGAGG
>JBBQSW010000162.1:0-7988 GCA_038213575.1 Chitinophagales bacterium
CATAGGCTTGGGGGCATTACGCGGACACTATCGTGCGGTACACCACATGGAATTTGCATTGAAAAATCATGCTGAATGAACAGGCGCTGAACTTTTTTATCCACCATAGTTTCTACGGAGGAGGAAAGCACTTGCACATTAATCTCGGATTAGGTCGAAGCAGGTCGCGGTTCGGATGAAAATAGGGCCACCGGGAGCGGCCTTAAATTCTCGTCGGTCGTTGTCGGGTCGTCACTAAAACCGCTTTGGGCGGCCATAGAATCAAGTATACGCTATAAATATTTCAAGAATCAGAAATGGCTCTTGGCCCGCCTTCGTTAAAACTACGGCGGGTAAACAGGGCAAATATAGCAAAGGCCGGATAAGAACCAAGTCTTGTGCGGGAAAATTAACCTTGTGTGTCGGATTTAGGTATTTGAAGGGCTCGCCCGCATATACCTCCCAGCAATTCCACTGAATTTCTCAAATTTGACCGGGAAAAACCTACCTTTGCCAACCATTTTAAGTAGTTCTACTAGCGTTTGAAAGTCAACGTGTTGTGTGTCTTTTCAAAACCGATATCTTTCCACTAATCGCATCCCGCGCTGTGAAACGAGTCCAACTGTCAGTCGTAGAGGCTGGCTTCCAACATAATAATCTCGTCTTGCTGGCTGAAAAAGACCATCTCGACGCGCTTGACGCACCGCTGGCGCCGGGCGAATTGGCTTTTCTCCGCCAGGCATGCAGTCAGGACATCTCCAGTTTTTCCTTCCCGAGAGCCGAGGGATTGGTGTTCGTCAGAATCCTGAAGCCTGAAAAAGACCCTTTCATCGCACTCGAAGATGCCCGCTTGGCGGGAAACGAGCTTTTGGCTGAACTCCGTCGTTACAAAATTGAGTCGCTCGGCATCCAGAATTTCTGCGCTGAAAACCGCGCCCTTGCTTTTGCAGAGGGTCTTGCACTGGGCAGCTACCAATTCCTGAAATACTTCACGAAGCCGCCCGAAAAACACCTTCAAGAAATTCGTCTCGCCGCTGATTCAGCCAGCACAAGCGCTATTACAGAAATAAATGCAGTGATAGAAGCCGTGTTTCTTACACGAGATCTGGTGAACGAGCCGCAGTCGCATTTAAACTCCATTCAACTCGCTGATGCCATCGAATCTGTCGCACAAACCTTTGGGTTTCAGGCTGAAATCATGGGCAAAGAAAAAATTGAAGCCTTGAAAATGGGGGGACTTTTAGCGGTGAACCGCGCCAGCCAAATACCACCCAGGTTTTGTGTGCTGGAATGGAAACCCGAAAACGCCAAAAACGCGAAACCCGTAATACTGGTCGGCAAAGGGGTAGTCTACGACACCGGCGGACTCAGTCTAAAGCCCAGCGAAGCAATGGATTATATGAAGTGCGACATGGCCGGGGCGGCTTCCGTAGTGGGTGTTTTGGCTGTGGCTGCAAAGACCAATCTATCGGTACATTTGGTAGGATTGATACCCATTACCGACAACAGAATTGGTGAGAACGCATTCGCCCCAGGCGATGTAATCACCATGGGTTCCGGAAAAACGGTTGAAGTGCTTAATACCGACGCAGAGGGAAGAATCATCCTGGCAGATGCGCTGCATTACGCTAAAAAATACGAACCATCGCTTGCTCTCGACATTGCAACA
Source organism: Chitinophagales bacterium (assembly GCA_038213575.1). Lineage (GTDB taxonomy): Bacteria > Bacteroidota > Bacteroidia > Chitinophagales > Saprospiraceae > M3007. The sequence continues at coordinate 1,649 of JBBQSW010000162.1, forward strand.
CTCACCGGTTCTGCCGTGAGAGCTTTGGGGACTCAGGCTATCTGCTATATGGGTACTGCGTCTAAGGAGGTAAAAAACGCTTTGGAAGAGAGCGGTTTTGCAACGTACGAGCGATTGGTGGAACTCCCACTTTGGAAAGAATTTGGAGACGAATTAAAAAGCAACATCGCTGACTTAAAAAACATCGGCTCTTCCAATGCAGGCATGATTACCGCAGGTAAATTCCTCGAAAACTTTGTAGATTACCCCTGGCTTCACCTCGACATTGCCGGACCTGCTTATTTGCGTGTGGCCAATGGCTATCGCACAAAGGAAGGTACCGGGGTAGGCGTTCGGCTGCTGTATAACTTTTTGAAAAAACAATACTCTTGAAAGTGGTAAGTGGTTGGTGATAAGTGACAATCTAAACTCACCTATCACTAAACACTTAACACTCATCACTAAACTAAGATGAGCAACATAACCATCGGAATATCCTGCGGCGACATCAACGGCATCGGTCTTGAAGTCATTCTCAAGTCCATTGGCCTTAAAAACATCGGGAAAAAATTTAAAACCGTGGTGTACGGCAGCACCAAGGTCATCGCCTATCACAAGAACATCATCACGGAAGAGAACATTCAGTTTCACTCCATTGAAACGGCTACCGAGGCCCATGCCGAGCGCATCAATGTGATCAACTGCTGGCCCGACAATGTGAACATAACGCTCGGAAAACCCGACAAAGTAGGCGGCGAATGCGCTCAAAAAGCCCTTGAACGGGCAGTGAAAGACCTGAAATCGGGCGATATTGATGCGCTTGTAACGGCACCCATCAACAAAAAAGCCATGCAAATGGCCGGCTTTCAATTTGTGGGCCATACCGAGTTCATTACCAATGCCTTCAAAGCAAAAGAATCGCTGATGCTGATGGTATCCGATTCCTTGCGTGTGGGTCTTGTTACAAATCATCTTCCCATCCGTGAAGTAGCTGCTGCTGTCACTAAGGAAAAAGTGCTGCGTAAAATCCTCATCATGGCTGAAACGCTTCGCATTGACTTCAACATCGAGCGGCCTACCATTGCGGTGCTGGGACTCAACCCGCACGCCAGCGACGAAGGCGCTATCGGCGATGAGGACGACAAAATTGTGCGCCCAGCCATTGAGGAAGCGAAATTAAAAGGTGTGATGGCCTTTGGCCCCTACCCTGCTGACGGATTTTTTGGCTCGGGACAATATCACAAGTTTGATGGTATCCTAGCCATGTACCATGACCAAGGACTGGTGCCATTCAAAGCGCTTTCTTTTGGCGCAGGTGTGAACTACACCGCAGGTTTACCCGCCGTGCGCACATCGCCCGATCACGGCACGGCTTACGATATTGCTGGAAAAGGCGAAGCAGAAGAGACTTCTATGATAAAGGCCATCTACCTCGCTGCAGAAATCGTGCGCAATCGGGCCGAATACCTTGATATGCACGCCAATTCACTCGAACGTCGCAAGCAAAAATCAATCATTACAGATGCCGGCGAAGAAGTAGAAGAAGAAAGTGTAATTCCGGAGGAGTAAAGACTTTGGATTTGCACCCACTGCGCTTTGGTATTTTCATCAGACGCACTGAGAACAGAATATTAGCCCAGCTCCAACACCCAATCACCCATTCCACCCATAGCCAACACCCATTGACTACATTTTTACCCGCCTAAGCACGAAGTGCGAAAGCGGATTCACATTGACTACATTCAACACTATGCAGCATATTTTAGGAATAGACGTAGGCGCATCGGGTATAAAAGGTGCCGTGGTAGATGTGGCAAGCGGAAAATTGCAAGGCGAACGCTTTAGAGTGCCTACTCCCCAACCCTCTACCCCCAAAGCGTTGTCCGCGGCTTTTTCGGAGATCGTTGAGTTTTTTAATTACAAAGGCCCCGTAGGCTGTGGCTTCCCGAGCATCGTAAAAAATGGGGTTGCAAACTCGGCTGCCAACATTGACAAGAGCTGGATCGGCACCAACATTGAAAAAGTGTTTGGAGAAGCCAGCGGCTGCCCTGTTTTCGCCACCAATGATGCCGATGCAGCCGGCGTTTCCGAAATGCGCCACGGAAAGGGTCGAGACGAAAACGGACTGGTGCTGCTCATCACGATCGGCACAGGATTGGGATCCGCTCTTTTTTACAAAGGCGAATTGATACCCAACACAGAGCTTGGCCATCTGCTCTGGAAACACGGTAAATCTGCCGAATTATGGTGTTCTTCCGGCGCCCGGTCTCACCTCAAAATCAGTCGAAGCGAATGGGCTGACCGTTTCAATGAATACCTGAATCACTTGGAATTGTTGTTCTCTCCCGACCTATTCATTCTAGGCGGTGGCGAAAGCAAATTTTTTGAGCAATACAAACATCAACTAATTACGCAAGCCCGCGTTGTACCAGCCAAACTCCTCAACAATGCAGGAATTATAGGAGCGGCAGCTTATGCCGTGGAAAACAATAAGTAAACAGGAGATATGGCACTCGTAGTTCTAGAAGGAATGCGTTTTCATGCTTTTCACGGGGTGTACCCGGAGGAACAGATACTCGGCACAGCGTATGTGGTAAATGTGGAGGTACAAACAGGCATTGCGCTGGCTGCCAAATCTGATAACATAGAAGAGGCTACGGTAAACTACGAAACGGTCTTTCAAATTTGCATGGCCGAAATGGCACAGCCGCGCAAACTTTTGGAAACCGTGGTGACGAATATTATTCAGCGGATGAAACGGCAGTTTCCACAAATGAAGGGCATAAAAGTGCAGGTGCGCAAACTAAACCCGCCGATTAGTACCAAAATGCGGGCGATGAAAAACAGTGCCGATTATCAACCAATCGGTGGAAGGGCAGAAGCAGCCTGGGTACAAGATGAGGGTAATTTCGTGATCAATTGCCCCCGTTGCAAAAAACCTTTCCTCTGCTACGCCGACGAGACCTGCTGGTGTAAAGCATTGAACAACCTTCACCCGGCAACCCAAGAGACCCTCAAACGCCAATTCGGCTCCACTTGCCTTTGTGGCGAATGCCTGAAACTCTATGCAGGCTAGTCCTTCGCCGAAAAATAAGTGCTTTTAACGTGTCATTTGTTGTTGAACGTTTTTGCAGATGTTTCAAATGGCTACTTTTGCCGCTTTACCCGCCATAGCCCGTTTAGGGCGAAGGCGGGTCTTTAAAGACCAATTCATCCGCCATAGCCCGTTTAGGGCGAAGGCGGGTCTTGCACCAATTTCATCCGCCATAGCCCGTTTAGGGCGAAGGCGGGTAAACCAGTAAACCACTCACTAAAAAAATGGCAAATCAAAAATCGGATGTAGAAGCAGTGGACGCGCTCGCGCAGGCCTACAAAGACCTTTCGACAGAAATCGGCAAAGTCATCGTAGGCCAGGACGAGGTAGTGCGAGCAGTCATCATCTCTCTTTTTTCCAATGGGCACGCCCTCCTTGTTGGAGTGCCGGGTTTGGCTAAAACCCTCCTTGTCAGTACCATCGCCGAAGTGCTCGATCTTGATTTCAAAAGGATACAGTTCACCCCCGACCTTATGCCTTCTGACATAACAGGCTCTGAAATCTTGGATGAAACCCGTCATTTCCGTTTCCTGCGCGGCCCGATTTTCTCCAACATCGTGCTGGCGGACGAAATAAACCGTACTCCCCCCAAAACCCAAGCAGCCCTGCTCGAAGCCATGCAGGAACGCTCCGTAACGGTGAACGGCCAACGGCACGAGTTGCCCTCGCCATTCTTCGTACTCGCTACGCAGAACCCCATCGAACAGGAAGGCACCTACCCGCTTCCAGAAGCGCAGCTCGACCGTTTCATGTTCAACATACCGCTCACTTACCCTACTTATGAGCAGGAAGTGGAGGTGGTAAAAAACACCACTTCCTCGCGTCAGGTGACCTTGAAACACATCCTGAGCAGTGACCAAATTAAAGAATACCAACAACTTATCCGAAAAATACCTGTGAGCGACAATGTGCTGGAATATGCCGTCGCGCTTGCCTCCAAAACCCGGCCGGGCACCCCTCGCGCCACCAAAGAAGCCAACAACTACCTCGGTTGGGGAGCAGGCCCTCGTGCCAGCCAGTACCTCGCGCTCGGCGCAAAATGCCACGCAGCCATCCGGGGCAAATACTCGCCCGATATCGAAGACGTGCAGGCCATCGCCAATCTCGTGCTGCGCCACCGTATCGTGCGCAACTACAAGGCCGAAGCGGAAGGCGTAACGGAAGAAAATATCATTGAAGCAATGCTGTAGGACGAAATCCATTTCGCCCTAACAACACAAGCGCCTTCCCAAAGTCATTGGGAGGGCGCTTGCTTTTTTAGGGCGAAATAAATTTCGCCTTACTCTGTCACAAACCGTATTGAAAGGGAGTTCACGCAATGCCGGGTATTTTTTTCCGTCATTCGTTCTCCCTCAAATACATGGCCCAGGTGGCCTTCGCAGTTGGCGCAAACGATTTCCACCCTTTTCATCCCGAAAGAGATGTCGGTATGACGGGTGATCGCACCCGGTATCTCATCATCGAACGCGGGCCAGCCGCAGCCGCTGTCAAACTTGTCGGAGGAGTTGTAGAGCGGTGCATTGCAGCGGCGGCAAATGAAGTGCCCCTTTGCTTTGAAGTGGTTGTATTCTCCTGCAAAAGCCCGTTCTGTGCCTTTTTGGGCGATCACATGTTCTTCTTCGGGGGTAAGGGTGTTCCAGTTTTGAGCGTTTTTTTCCATGTTTTTTTTCTGAAAATGTGTACAAGTGAACAAGGAAATCAGCAAAAAGATGCTGCGCTTTTTACGCAAAAAAGAAAGGGTGTAACAAAAGTCAAAATCGGGGACTTGTTGTGAAATTTTATTTCGTACGCGCCACAATCCTATAGGTTTTAAGAACCTACGGTATAAACACAAGTCGTATCGCCTCTGGATTTTCGTGTCTTCACTACAACCCGAAAATTCAAGAGAGAAACCCCCAGTCGTGGAAGTTTATGAAATTAGTGCGAAACCAAAACCTTAGTCGCACCGATGATTTTGCCTCTTTCATCAGTCAGTACCACCCAATACAATCCAGCAGCGGCTTGTCCCATTTCCAGCGGGATTTTGCTCAACTCTGGTTCAATTCTTTGGGTTTTTATCACTTGGCCATATACATTGTACACCGCAAGCGAGCAGCCCCGATGGGGCGACAAATACACTTCTGTGAAGCCCGAAGTCGGGTTCGGAGCGATTTGGAGGCTAATGGGCTGCTCATCAGGCTGCGCCGTGCCTACATGGCTCGTCGTGTCACAGGGCGGGTCGAGCGCTGCGAGACGGTAATTGGCAAAGTTGGGGATGAAATAACTGGTCCTTGCAGGTAGCGAGATGGCATGCTGTTCCACATTGCAGGCCACGCCCAGGGAATCTGGGCTGTGGATGACGTGCAACACCCGGTTGTCGTAGGTCGTTATGATGTATATTTTCCCATCAGGACCGGGCATCATTTGAAAGAAATTGGCCGGATAAGGCGCTAACGTGCCGTCATATACTGCCACTTCTTGCATACTGGCCGCCAAGTCCGAAGCCCAGAGGTCGTACTGCTGCACTGTGCCGCCGGAACTGAGGTAAAGAAAACGGCTGTTGGGGGAAGTGGCCACCCCTCCTCCGCCATAAGGGAGCGAATCCCAGTCCAGGCGCATGGGGTTGGAGAGTGTGCCGGTACAGCGGTCAAAATCCAGCACCAAAAGACTTTCAGGCCCGTTGCGGAAATACTTGCTGCCATCGGTAGAAAAAGCCGACTGGCTGCAACAGTGCATGCTGTCGATTTCAAATCCACAGGCGTTAAAATCCTGAATCCCTTTGTATTCCACCCCATCGGGTGTGAGCAGGCTCTGATGAAAACTGTTGTCGAGCCTTCTTGGTACGACTACCCACCAGTCGCGCCCGTTGCCGTGGCGCGTGGCCGAGACATATTCGCTCAACAGGGAATCCGTTAAAATGGAGTTGCTCTTGCTCACTACCTCCCCATCGCCCCCGTCGCCGGAAGCATTCACCACGGAATACATCAGGTTCACAGGACTCCAGTCTTCATCGTCGTCTCTGACATCAAAAAGGTAGTAAAGGCTGTCGCTTCCGGGCTTGGGCAGGAAAAGCACGGGCTGCGTAAGTGGGTAACTTGTTACGCCGCAAAATATTTTGTAGATGGTTCCCGTGCTAATGGTGTCCCCGTGCAGCATGATCTGATGTTTTCGGTTGAGTATCCGGCAACCGTCTGAATAGGCGACCAATTGCCCGTATTTGTCACAAATGGTAGCTTTGGGTCTATCTATAACATAGTCTTGTAGCGTAAGGGAAGGGGACGTCCGATT
>JBBQSW010000163.1:0-7943 GCA_038213575.1 Chitinophagales bacterium
GACGCACGCCACGGCCATTTATACACAACTTTTGAGTAAAAATAATTTCTTAAAGTTTTTGGGGCTCCTGATTCTGGCCCTTTCCCCTTTGTTTTTAAAAGCCCAAACTGTAGATGAACTGCTCGAGAACTTTTTCCGAGACAACGAATCGGCTTCTGAATCAGATGCGCAGCAGTTCTTGGAAAATCTGGAACTTTTGCGCGACAGACCATTGAATCTCAACACGGTTAGACGCGAAGAGCTGCTCTCCTTGCACTTGCTCAATGAACTTCAGGTGGAAAACCTGCTAACGTACCGCAATCAATTTGGGCCATTCCTGAACGAATACGAACTTCAAGCTATACCAGAGTGGGAAATTTCGGACATTCGACGGGTCTTGCAGTTTTCCCGCATCAGAACGGGCTTGGATACCAGAAACACCAAGCTCCTCGATGGATTTATTCAGGGCGACAATGAGTTGTTCCTGCGTTGGGCACACCCGGATCCTCCTAATTACGATACTAAAAAAGCTGAAGGTGGCCCCAATGCCTGGGCGATTCGATACCGTCACACCTTTGACAACCGTCTCCGCTTTGGCTTTACGGCGGAAAGTGATGCCGGGGAGACTGTATTCAAAGGCAGCAATAAACATGGCTTTGATTACAACAGCGCCCACATTTTTGTCCAAAACTGGAATCAAACCATAAGGGCTGTTGCACTGGGCGATTATTCTGCGCGAATGGGACAAGGGCTTTTGCTGCAAACAGGTTTTGCACCTGGAAAATCTGCCGAAACAGTGTCGGTGGCGCGCGGTGGGCGTAAAATAAATGCTTATGGGGCTTTTGGGGAAACCTACTTTTTTCGGGGCGCTGCCACTACGTTGGCTTTTGGAAAACATCTTGAAATCACGGCCATGTATTCCAATCGCCGCCGCGACGCGAATGTGCAGCAGCGCGACACTTTGGAATTTGATTCCCCAGAAATTGAATTTTCCTCCCTGCTCACTTCCGGCTATCACCGTACCGCTTCAGAAATAGAAGACGAAAAGGAACTCCACGAACAAGTCGGTGGCCTCTCTGCCACTTGGGGGGGGCAGCGGGGACAGATTACGGCGAATGCGCTTCACATCTTTTATGATAAGCCATGGAGCGCATCTTCCCAACCATACCGGCAGTTCGCCTTTGCGGGGAAAAGCCTTACAGGAACTAGCCTCGACTACAATTATCGTTGGCGGAATATGTTCCTGTTTGGCGAATCGGCCCGCAGCGATAATGGTGGCTTCGCGGCAGTGAATGGCTTGCTTTTCTCTGCGGATCGGCATGTTACGCTCACGGCCGTTCACCGCTCACTGGACAAGGATTATCAGTCTATTTATGGAAATCCCTTTGCTGAATCCTCCGGGTCTAGCAATGAACAAGGGCTTTATCTTGGTGCAGATATCCGCTGGGTAAGACGCTGGCAGATAAACCTTTATGCCGATATGTGGCGGCATCCCTGGTTGCGTTTTGGTGTAGATGCGCCCTCGAATGGCCGAGAATACCTCGCCCGAGTGCTGTGGACAAAAAGCCGCAATTTTTCGGTGTATGCCCTCTGGCAGTCAGAAACCAAGCAACGAAATGATGATTTGGAAAAACCTTTCGGGCTTGTCAATGCTCAACGCAATCGGATCCGCCTGCATTCTATTTACAAGGTCAGCAAGCCCATCGAACTGCGCAGTCGTATAGAATGGACTACCTACCAAATTGGAGAAAATACGGCTACTACGGGTTTTGTTGCCTACCAGGAAGCGGTGTTGAAACCACTTGGAAGCCCCCTTTCAGCATCGCTCCGATATGCCGTTTTTGATACGGAAGACTATGATTCAAGAGTGTATGCTTTTGAGAACGACCTTTTTTCGGCAGTTTCTATCCCGGCCTTTTCAGGACGTGGTACCCGCTGGTATGTCAATCTACACTGGCGCGTAAACCGTTGGCTCAGGCTGGATGCACGTATAGAAGAGACCAACACGCTGCAAGCAGTGACGGATTCGGGTACGACGGGAAAGGAAAAGGTGTGGAAGCTACAGGCGCGGGTGAAATGGTGAATTAGATAGGTGCTCCCATTACTAATTCACAGCTTCTACGCCCAATATCTCAGGGATTTTGCTCTGCACGGCTTCTTGGATACCAGCGCGAAGGGTCATGGCTGACATAGAACAGGATTCGCACATGCCCATCCAACGGATTTTGACGTGCATATCGTCCGTTACTTCCACCAGTTCTACGTCGCCTCCGTCTACCCGGAGGTGGGGTCGAATGGTTTCAAGGGCGGCTTCTACTCTTTCATTTAGGTTTTTCTTGTCGGAAATGGCTGTCATTATTGCTGAATTTGATGCAAAAGTAGTCAAAATTCATCGCTTGGCTTCTTTCCTTTTTTTCCTTTTTTTTCTTCGGAGTCGTTTGATCGAGACAATTAAGCCCCAAATTGACAAGCATGAGGCAAGTGCTCACAAAACAATCAATTCGCCTGTACCGCCCAAACTGGCCACTAGGGCCACCAGATAGGGCTGAATTTTTAGGGCTAATGGAGTCTCCAAGTTCCTTAGGAGGCATCTTTGGGTGAAAAAAGACATGAGCCACCTCAAAAAAATCGAGATGGCTCATGTTTAGGAACGTGTGTTATCGCGCGCTACAAATTTAATTTCCAAAAAACAGACCGTTGCGCAGGCTCTGCTTGCCACCAGTGGCGGGGGCAGGCTTTTTCTCGCGCTTCTCGACTTTTTCAATCACGATGCTGGTAGGCCCGGCGGTGATATTGAATTCGGTACGGCGATTGAGTTGCTGCTCTTCCTCGGTACATTCAACCCCATTGGTACACTTGTTTTGCAACTGATTTTCTCCGTACCCTTTCGCCACGATGCGGTCAGCGCCAATTCCTTTGCTCACAATCCAGGCCACGGCACTGTTGGCGCGGCGCTGGGAGAGATCCTCGTTGTACTTATCGTTGCCCCTTGCGTCGGTGTGCGACGAAAGTTCTATTTTCATTTCTGGGTATTTTCTCATCAAATCTGCCACACTCTGCAAATCAGGCTCTGCATCTGGACGGATGTTGTCTTTATCGTAGTCGTACAAAATGTTGTCAAGTCGGATAGGCTCGTTGATTCGCAGCGTGTCGTACTCCGGCTCACGCTTAATGAGCCGCAGGGTAAGTTTTTTCTCGATACTGGTGCTTTTTTTGACTCCCAAGGTGTTGAAGATCACTGTATCAGGCTTGTAACCTTCGGCGTTTGCAATGACCATATAGGATTTTTCAGGCTGCAATGTGAACGGGAAATCGTTGGCCGCGAGGTTGCTCTTTTCGTCCACATTGGCTGCTTTTTTCTCGGTCACGTCGAGCATTGTCACGACCGCTCCTTTGAGGGGCTGGTTTTCTTTTTCCCCTTTGCGTTTTAGGCGGAAGGTTTTAGCGACCAATTCCACTTTGATACGCTCAATTTCCCAAGTATAAATATCGTCACAGCAGGTTTTGCTTTTAAGGTTGTTGGGGCCGGGACGGTTGCTTTGAAGGAATCCCGTGAATCCATCGGAAGAACGGGAATAGTGAAGGTCGTCCAAGCTGGTGTTGATGCCAAGGGGCATCATTTTTGGCTCGCTCCAAATGGCACCATTCCATTGTGTTTCAAACACATCGTAGCCGCCGATGGTAGGCCGTCCGTTACTGCTGAACCACAATTTTCCATCCTGGTAAAAAGGAGAGGCTTCGTCACCTGGAGTGTTCACCACGTCACCGAGGTTTACAGGCAAGCCAAAGGTGTTTTCCGACTTCTTGGTTGCATAGTAAAGGTCAAAGCCTCCTTTGCCACCCGGCATGTTGGCGATGAAAAAGAGCACCTTTTCTCCAAAAAGTTCGCCTTCACAAGGGTGTTTGGCTATAAAATCACCATTAACCCCTGCCGCTTCATTTGCCCCGTTCCAGCCATCGGAACCTTTTTGCGAGACAAAAATTTTGCTGGTTCCAATGTCCTGACCTTTTTCGGTCAATTCAACCCGCGTAAAATACATCGTTTTGCCGTCGGAAGATACACTTACGTTGCCTTGATGCCATCCTTCGCGATTGATCTCTGTGCCCAAGGGCTCAGGCTCGCCGTATTCGGCTCCTGACTTGGTCGTTGTGTATACTTTCGAGTGCCAGTCGCCCTCCTTGCCATTCAACACCACCACTTCTTTGGAGCGAATGGAGGTAAAATACAATTCTCCAGCACTATAAGAGGGTGAACCGTCGGTTTGTGGGTTGTTGGCCGTTTTGCCGAGGTTGCCCACCATTAAATTTTCTGGCTGCTTCAGTTTTTTTGCGATCTCACAACCGGCGATTTCGCGCTTGGACGCTTTTTTGAGTGCTTCGTCGGCGCCATCGGTTATGTATTGATTGAACATATCTACCGCTTCAGCATAGTTGCCGTTATATTTCATGCTGAGCGCAAGCCAGTATTTAAGCTCTGTGTACTCAAGTTTGCGGTCGCGATTGACGAGTCGGCTAAAACCTTTTTCAGCCTTTTCATAATCTCGCAGATCAAAATTGAGTTTTGCCACTTTCGCGGCGGTTTGCTTGTCTGTTTTGTTCTCGGTCAGGTATTTTTCATACAAAACCAGCGCAGCATAAGGATTTCCATCGGCTTCGGCTTCCTGCGCCGACTTGAGGTTGGCTTCTGGAGTAGCGCGATTGAGGGGCTGGGCTTTCGCGCCGATGGCCGAAAAGAGGGCAATCGTGAGGAAAAAGAGGATTTTTTTCATCGTATCGTTTTTCCCGGTCAGGCCGGGATATTTTTTAAAATGGAAGATTGGCTATTAAAACCTTGGGCAAAGCACCTTGGTCTTTACCACGGCCGGCTTGTAAATTTTAATGATGTAGTTGGCGGCTATTTCAAAACCACCGCGATAGTTGCTGACTTGGTTGAGGTCACTGATATTAATATCGTAAGCAAGGCCGACCCGGAGGTTTTTGTAACGACCTCCGATCATGGGATAGACAGCGTCGCCCCCAGAGAGACGGTAACCCAGACCAAAATTGAGGTCAATATCTTTTTCAGCATTGAAAAGATAAGAGCCAAGTGCCTGGAGACTGATTTCGTCAGCACCACTCATGGTCTGGTAAATGAATGAAGGCCCAACGCTGAGTTTATCATTCAGTTTAATATTGAATAAACCGGTGATCACCGAACGGCGGGCGATTTCATCGCTGCTGGCGCTGCTGGAACCTGTATTGGTACTGCCGGTGCTACCACTGGTGACCAGGCCGTATTTCCCTTTGCCGATGTGGTACATGGAGTAGCCTATGCTCATGTCCATACGTTTGTTGAGTTTGGCGCGAAGCACCAAGCCTCCGTCAATATCGCTCCAGTCGGATTTTGCATCCAAGGTTTTTTGGTTATCAAAGTCAACGGATGCACCTTTATTATACCCCCCCGTTGAGAGGCGATTTAACCAGCCTTCCTCAAATTCAAGGCCTTCTGTATTGAGTCTCCTCCCAGCTTGACCGTATTGTGCACCAATCGTGAGATAAGCGTTGCCTTTTTTGTCCAAAGATAGGTGGTAAGAGGCACCAAATTTGGCAGCAGTATGCGTCAGACTGCCTGCACCTGCCTTGTCAGAGAAAAATACAAGGCCTATGCCGACCCAGTCGCGCTTGCGAAAGCCTGTGATAATGGGTGCGTCAGCCCAAAGAGAGGGTGTTTTGTATTGGCCTTTACTACCAATAACGCTGGCCCATTGGCCGCGATAAATACCCCCGATACGGGCAGTGCCCTCGAAATTGCCGATGTTGGCAGGGTTGAGGGTCATGGGAGACATATTGTACTGCGAGAAGTGGATGTCTTGTGCGTTCAAGCAAGAAAGGCTCAGCGACGCGGCAAGCAGAAAAAGTAGTTTTCTAATGTGCATAATATAACGGTTGAAGATGGACGGTACACGAATCTCGGTACACTGATTGACGATTCAAGGTTGACGGTTGTGGAGGCTGGAGAAATCTACCAGCCGTTTCTCGGCGAAAAGTAGCGTAAAATCCAGATTCAGCAACAAAGCAGAGCGATCGTTTTTCTGAAAAAAAGGAATTTGGCACTTTCAAGGCAAATGAAGCAGTTTTTAAAGCAGCTAAGCGCTGTGAATGTGGACTGTGTAGTGGATACGAACTAGCTTCTATCCGCTGCCAATCACTTGTTGCACCTCAATATCGTGCATACATTTGAAATGACCTTTGGGGCACTGATCGAAACCAATTTTTGAACAAGGGCGGCAGCCCAAACCCAACACTTCTACAGACGTATTCAAATCCATGCCCGTTGGGTAGAAGGGCCACATCCCGAATTTTGGCACCGTGCTGCCCCATACGGAAATGATGGGCTTGCGCAATGCTGCTGCAATGTGCATCAGACCGGTATCATGGGTGATCACTTTGCTGGATGCAAGTATCACCAAAGCGGATTGGTGCAAACTCAGTTGGGCACAAAGATTCATAACATGGGAACCAGCAGCCTGTGCAATGCGCTCGCCTGCATCCTGCTCTGCTTTTCCACCGAGCAATACAATGGGCTGGTCAATATGCTGGCAGATTTCGATGATTTTTTCATTGGGCAAACGTTTGGTGGCGTGTGTGGCCCCCAGCACGAGACTTACAAATGGCTGGTTTGGAATTTCGAAATTGCGCAGATTTTCAGATTCGGGTATAAAATGATCCAAGCCATCACCATCATATTCCACGCCCAAGTTTTTGACTGTGGCCATGTAGCGATCAACTATGTGGCCAGGAGGCATACGATCCATTTTGAAATGGACGAGCAGCCATTTTTCCCAGTTCAATTTGTCGAACGAGCGGGTGGGGCGGCCCAGCGCAAGTTTTAATCGCAGGCTGCGGAGGTTGTGGTGCAAGTCAATTATGTAGTCGTATCGCGCTGATTTCAAGTGCTCCACCATTTGAGAAGGGATTTCTTTTTGAAAAGAAAAAACTTGGTCAATGTACGGATTCGCCTCCAGGATGGGCACGAAGGTGGTTTTGGTCAAAAAATGAATTTCAGCGCCCAACTGCTTTTTGAGGCAGCGAACCACGGGCGTCGTCAGCACGATATCGCCGATGGAAGAAAAGCGGAGGACAAGGATTTTCAACTGAATTCTTTTTAGCCACTAATTGCACTTATTTGCACGAAATTGATGTATTTTGGGTTGAATCTGTGTGAATTAGTGCAATTAGTGGCCTGCTAAACAAGTATAAAAAAAGCCAGCCGCATACTTTGCAGCTGGCTTTTTCATGTGTAAATCAGCGTCTTAGAGGCGGCCCAATGCACCAGCTAAAGCCGTGAATTGAAACGGCCAGGCAACCCATATCCATTCGGGCAACCAAATAAGGAGTGCGAACATGCCAATGGTGCTGATGATGAACATAAGCCAGTCGCGACCTGGGTTCTTGATGTATTCTTCGTTCTTTTTCATGTTGTGCTATTCTTGATTTGATGGGCAAAAGTAAAAACGTTTTGGGAAACCGACTGCTCTCAGGCTACAATTTGGAGTGTTTTCAAATTTGAGTTCGTACTTGGAAGCCAAATTCTCCTCAAATCCGTTCCTTTGCGGCCATGATTCAAGTTTTTGTAACCGGTGGCACTTTTGATAAGGAGTACAATTACCTAACGGGCGAACTCTATTTCAAAGATACGCACCTCAGCGAAATGTTCCAACTCGGGCGTTGCGGCGTGGAAATTGACATCCGTACGCTTATGATGGTGGACTCCCTCGAAATGCGCGACGAGGATCGAGCCCTGATTATCCACAGTTGCGCCCGCACTCCGGCCAGCCGAATTCTCATCACCCACGGTACCGACCGGATGGTGGAAACGGCCCGCCACCTCGCGGAGGCCGATATAAATGGAAAGACCATTGTGCTCACCGGTGCCATGATCCCGTATGCTTTTGGCACTTCTTCCGATGGCTTTTTTAACCTTG
>JBBQSW010000164.1:0-7912 GCA_038213575.1 Chitinophagales bacterium
GGATTGTCGGGTTTTCCGGCTCGCTGTATTTGTTGGCTTGCCGCGATTTGCTGGCGTTCCCTGTTGGTTGGGCCGGACCGGTTACGCCAATCGGTGGGCTTTGTTTTTTGGCGGCGTGGGGGATGATATTTGTGGGGGGGGGTAGGAAATAGAGGTTAATTAACATAAAGGGCAGCATGACTTGCATCATGCTGCCCTTTTATCGGTCTTTTTGAATTAAAAAGGGTACCCTTTGTACTTTTTGAATCCCTCAACGCTGTTGTGCAAACTTATTTGGTAAGAATCAGCCGCTTCGTCTCGCGTTTTTCGCCCAATTGCAACACGAGGAAATACATCCCGGCGGGGAGGCTTCCGGCTTCTAGATTGAATTGGTGTTCGCCCTCGCTTTGGCTCTGAACGGGCAAAGGCGTGGCGACGAGTTTGCCCGTGGCGTCCATCAATTGCATGACCACTGTTTGTTCGCTTTGCAGGGAATAAGTGACGGTAGTGCTGCCGGAGAAGGGGTTGGGGGCGATGTTTAAATTGGAAGTTTCAAGCAGTTCTTTTGTTTGGGGATGTTCTTTTGATAATTCAGAGCGATCACCCCCACCGTTGCCGCCTTGAAGATTGCCTGTGCAACCACCAATCTTTGCAGTAAATGTACACCCTGCATAGGCATCAAAGCCTGGCCGCAACGTGATAGAGTCTCCTGCGCTGAAGGTGGCATTGGTGTTCGCATAAACGTCGGATTGTGCGCTGATCCAGTATTGGGTGGTGTGTGAACCGTATACCACATCGCTGGAGAAGTAGGTTTGGGGACAGTTCATGCCTTGTGGTACGATCCCAAAAATGGCGTATTGGTCCAGATTAAAATTAAACATGCCTGGAGTGAGGTCATCTAAATGGTAAAAACCATTGTTATTGCCGCTCCAACCCCAATTCATGGCATAAAGTTGACCATCGTATCCATCACATACCCAGGCATGACCCGGACTGCGATAATACACCCGGATACCGCTATTGATCGAAGTCTGGAGCTTATTGTGCCATACATTTGCGCTGTAATCCCCTCTTTCCAAATATTGTCCTTCTTCATAGCTGAAGTAATCGTTCAATGCTTCGGGTACCGCTTCACTGTTTGCTCCACTAGTTTGTATTCCATAATCCATTTCTACGCTCAGACCTGCATGGAACATTATCAAGGCTAAACTGACATTTGACTGGTTGCCTGGCAAGGTGTTGGGCATATTCTTCCAGTCGTATTGCCCCCCGCCGATCATTCCAAAAAAAGTTCCCTGAATATCGCTTTCGTCGTCCTCGTATTCTACATATTGTGACCCTATATTGCCGGAGGGCCACTCCCAATAACGCATAATCTGAGCCATAGCCGTAGCCACGCATCCCGTCAAAGCATGCGTCCCGGAAGCATTGAAAGGCGTCCAAAGGTTTCAGTTTGTAATCGCTGGCGAATACATAATCGGGCCAGGCGTTTCTTAACTGCACTTTAAGTTCCTCGCAAATGACTCTACCCTGTACCGCCAGCTTGTAACCATTTGGCATATAGGAAGTGCCAATGCATACGCCACCCGCATTGTCCTGGATCACCACTTTGCCATCGTTGGCTGCGCTGCGGATGTACCAATCGCCTTTCAGACCAAAGTGGACATGGCTCTGGTTGGTGCCGAGGGCGGGATTGTAGAGGGTCAGGGTATTGTCGAGCGTCGTTTTTTGATTAGACAGGATGGTCATTTTTGCATTAGAACCTAAGGTGCCGATAGAAAAATTTCCGTTCGGTTCAATGTAGAGGGTTGTTGTAGCCTGGCTGATCACTTCGTTTGCAGCCGTACTGCCATGCTGCGATAATGAAACTCGGCCGGTAGCTGGGTCGCACTCAAAGCGCATTCCGTAACCTGTGCTCATGGCCTTCCAGACCAGTGTATTACCCGCATTTTTGCCAACATAAGCATTGAAGCCTACGCCAGGCCAGCCGTTGTAAGGGAAATGCCTGGAGCCCCCTGACCAAACATGGCAACGGTTTGATTGATGGAACCTGCTACCACTGGGCGGGCTTCTACCGGAGTACTGGTGCCGATGCCTACTTTCTTCGTAAGCGTGGTAGGATAAATGGACGTTGTGTTCTGCGACCATTGCGCTTGCGCTGTTTGACTGACAAAAAAAGTCACGAGGAGCAGTAGGGCAGTCGAAAAGATGGATGTGTTTTTCATTGTTGAAGAAATTTTATTTGTTGTTGAAATTTTGTGTGTGTGAAGGCTTTCTGTGTGCCTTGTTATCTATTCATTGCAAGCAAGGGAAGGGAGGTAAGTGCGAATGGAGTTTTTTTTGAAAAAATTTATTTGGCCCGTTTTAGTAGGTGGGGAAACAAAAAGCCCGTCCGGCACAATGGCCGGACGGGCTTGGGTGGCAACCGCAACATTGCCTACCACTTGAATGGAATAGACGCCAGCGGTGACATTATTACGGCGATATAATGGCACCGCTATGCGGTTCTTATTCCCCAAACGCCCTTGCGGGCTACCAAAATGACACGGCTACGCCGTTTTTTGGGCTAAAGGCTGCGCTTATCCAAAATTCACATTACCTAATATAATCTCAGCAAAATAGAGGGCTATTCCACCAGCACAAACCCTGCCCATAAGAATGGGTCTTTATACTTTTCCCGCATGGCCGCTTGAGCCGACCGAAAGGCTTCCGGCACCGTCATTTTATCTTCTATCCAACGACTATAAAAAGTCGTCACCAATTCCTGTGTTTGGAAATCCGGCACCTGCCAAAGAGACATAATCAGATACTTTGCCCCGGCAATTTTGAAGGCACGCTGCAAACCGTATACGCCTTCATTGCCCTGAATATCGCCCAAGCCGGTTTCGCAGGCGGAGAGCACCACCAGTTCAGTGTTGCTCAAATTCATCTGGCTGATCTCGTAAGCCGTAACAATTCCATCTTCCAAATCAGGCCGAAACGGCCGGCCATGCTGCCACGCATAGTTTCCACCTGCCAGAATCACCCCCGAGCGCATCATGGGCTGATTGGAGTTTTTGAAACCTGATTCATTACCTTCCGCAGCCTGCGGGTTCTGGGTAATGGTTTTTGGATCGGGGAAAAAAAAGCCGTGGGTGGCCAGGTGCAGGATCCGCGGAGAAGGCCGTCCGGCACCGATAGATTTGAAATACTCTTCGCTTGCTTCATTATTTTTGCGAACCAAGGGGCGTAGTCCACTATCCTCCAGAAGCACTGCCGTTGCGCTGACCTCTACATCCGTCCATTTCAGGTAGTTCCATTTACTGCCCCTGCCTTCGCTAAGGCTATGGGAGGCAAGCCTTGAAGTGGTAAGCGGGGGTGGCAAATATTTATCACCTCCGTTTTGCTCCACGCCGCCAAATCGCCGCCAAACCAAGCCCCCCGGCCACGCCAAAACCCCAGCGGCTTTCTACCGCCCAGCCCATTTCCCACATCCGCAGGCTTAAAAATGCCAGGCCAATGGCCAGCACCCCGAAAATGAGTTGGCGAATGGCCTGGGTCAATTTTTTCGCTCCTTCTTCCAAATCAGGTGTACGAACTTCCAGTTCGCCGGAGCGGACTTTACGGAGCGTTTTTTGCAGCTCGTCGGGAAGGGCCAACACATTGGTCAAGGTGCCTTTGAGCAGTTCGCGGACGTATGCGAGCGGCCCGCCTTTGTCTTGCAAGAGGTATTTTTGGGCAAATGGACGCACCGTGTCGAGCGGATTGTAAGTCGTATCGAGGGTGTTGGAAATGCCCAGCAACAACGTGATCGTTCGGTTAAGCAATACATATTCTTTGGGTACTTGCACCGTGCCGGCAAGGCCCCGAAAACCAATGTCGCGTATCAAATCCATCAAACTGTTGTTGAACGGATTGACCTGAATGTTGCGAAAATCCAGGCCCTCGAACTGGATTTCATTTTGCAAGAAATTGCGGAATGCTGCAATCATTTTCTTGGCCATACGCTCCGCATCTGGCCCTTCGGCTAAAAAACCCATGGTGCGGCAGGCTTCCACCATGCCCTCCGTGTCGTTTTTCACGGTCGCTTCGATCAGTTGTGTGATGCCCTGGCGGATTTGCGGCGATAAAGTGGCGGTTGCCCCAAAATCAAGCAGCGTAAGGTGTCCGTTTTCTGATACCAAAATATTGCCGGGGTGTGGGTCAGCGTGGTAGAAACCATCTTTGAACACCATTCGGCACCATACACGCAGGAGCCGTGCTGCCAAGGCGCGGCGGTCAACACCCCAGGCATCCAGTTGGGCCAGGTCTGAAATTTTTGCACCCAGACATAAGCCAGTAGTCATCACTCGGCCCGTAGAATAGGCTGCAAAGACTTCTGGAATGGTCACTTCGGGTTCCTCGGCGAGGTTTTGCCGGATGATTTCCATTACCCGGATTTCATTGGCAAAATCCATTTCCTCCTCGATCATTTGCCGGATTTGGGTGTAGAGATACTCCATGCCACGGATGTCCACAATCCAGGTATAAATCTGGACTAGCCGCTGAATAATATTCAAGTCCACCTGCGCAATTCCTTCAATACCAAAGTGTTGCACTTTAATTACCACCTCGGTGCCGTCCAGCAGTCTCGCGCTGTGGGCCTGTCCGATGGAGGCGGTAGCGATGGGCGTTTCGTCCAATCGGCTGAACAACTCCTCGGGCGTTTTGCCCAATTCCTCGATTATGCGCTGCCGTACTTCCGAAAAGGGTCGGGGCGGCAAACGGTCTTGCAGGGCTTCGAGCGGGCGTTGAAATTCCTCCGGAAAAAAGTTGGACATCACGGAAAGCAACTGTCCCATTTTGATAAACAACCCCTGCAATTCAAGGATGGCCGTTTTCACGCGTTCGGCATTGCGGACGTGCAGCGCCGTAATGCGCCGTTCGTACCATCGGCGACCCATAAAACGCCGACGGAAGGACAACCAGAAATAACTAAAATAAACGACCAAAGCAGTCCAATAGGCTTTGCGTATACGGCGGGCAGGGGAGTAAATCATGCAGTTGGCATTGAAGTGAGCAGTAAAACGATGCTTGTTTCAAACATCGAAACAGGCCAAAGGAATGAATGTTTCTTCAAGGGTATTGGCTTGTTGAAATGTTTTTTTATTGATTATTCGCTTGTTGTGTACGCACGATTGTCATGTCGAAACGATTGTCATGTCGAAACGAAGTGCAGACATCTACACAAGCCATGCTTTTCGAGTCGCTTCAAAAGGCATTTCGGGTCGCTTGGGTTGTGTGGATGTCTTCACTTCGTTTCGACATGACAAATGTTGCTTCAAAACGCTTGGTACATGATATTCGGAAAGTTAAAATATTTTATTGAAAATAAAATATTTTTAGCCTAGCCTAAAAATAAAAAATACCTTTGCTGAAATCCACCAATCACTAATCCACCAATCCACCAATCCACCAATCCACCAATCACCAATCACCAATCACCAATCACCAATCACCAATCCACCAATCACCAATCACCAATCACCAATCACCAATCCACCAATCACCAATCCACCAATCACCAATCACCAATCCACCAATCACCAATCACCAATCACCAATCCACCAATCCACCATGACCACCTCCGCTGAAGAAAACTACCTCAAAGCCATTTTCAAGATCGCCGAAAAAGAACCAGGTGCGGTACTCACCAATGCCTTGGCCGCTGAAATGGGCACCTCAGCAGCTTCCGCCACCGATATGCTCAAACGTTTGAGCGACAAACAATTGGTCGTCTACGAAAAATACCGAGGGGTCACACTCAGCGAGACAGGCAACAAAATCGCCACAGATCTAATCCGAAAACACCGACTCTGGGAAGTATTCTTGGTGGACAAACTCGGTTTTGCTTGGGACGAAGTACATGATTTCGCTGAGCAACTGGAACACATTCAGGGCGAACACCTCACCGAACGCCTCGACGATTTCTTGGGCCATCCTCGCTACGACCCCCACGGCGACCCGATCCCCGACGCGAAAGGCGAATGGATACGCCGGCCACAAACTCGCCTCCTCACCCTTACCGCCGGTCAGCGGGGCATCGTAACGGGGGTAGATGATCATTCCCCCACATTCCTCCAATACCTCGCCGAACTCGGTCTCAGCCTCGGTGCAGAACTTGAGGTATTGGATCGAACCGCTTACGATCAATCCACCAAAGTCCGCATCGGCGAGCGCGAAACGGTATTGAGCGAGAAGGTGGGCCAAAACCTTTATGTGAGAATAATTTGATTTTAATATATTAATAATCAAATGATTGTATGAAAAAAAATAAAACCACTCCTGTCCCTTCGAACCTCAAGCATCCTGGTGCACAATCCCTCTCCGAAGTACACAGCACCGTAGAGACCAACGTGAAGGGCAATTTCTTCAAAAGACTTTTTGCCTTCATGGGCCCGGCCTATCTGGTCAGCGTAGGCTACATGGATCCTGGCAACTGGGCCACCGATCTTGCAGGTGGAAGTCGTTTTGGATATTCTCTCCTGTGGGTACTGCTCATGTCGAACCTGATCGCGTTGTTGTTGCAAAGCATGTGCGCCAGATTGGGTGTCGTAGCACAACGAGACCTGGCACAAGCAAGCCGCGAACTATATCATCCAGCGGCCAACATCTTCAATTACATTCTGGCGGAAATCGCCATTGCAGCCACCGATTTGGCCGAAGTGGTGGGGATGGCCATCGGCTTGCAACTCCTGTTTGGCCTGCCACTCACCTGGGGCATCACCATCAGCGTACTCGATGCATTTTTGCTGTTGTTCCTGATGCAGCTGGGCATCCGAAAACTGGAAGCATTCATTCTCGGTTTGGTGCTGGTGATCGGAGGCGCATTTGCCGTTCAAATGTTCCTTGCAAAACCCGAATTGAGCGGTATCGTTGGAGGTTTTGTACCCAGCATTCCCAATTCAGAAGCGCTTTTTATCGCCATCGGAATCATAGGCGCCACGGTAATGCCACACAATTTGTACCTCCATTCCGCCCTCGTGCAATCCCGAAAAGTGACCCGCACCTTCGAGGGGATCAAGCGGGCTATCAAGTACAATATAATTGACTCCGCCATTGCGCTCAATCTTGCGTTGTTTGTCAATGCGGCCATCCTGATACTGGCAGCAGCGGTTTTTTATAAAAACGGCTACAACGGCGTATCGGAAATACAAGATGCGCACCGTTTGCTGGAGCCACTTTTAGGCAAAAGTTATGCCCCCGTTTTGTTTGCCATTGCACTCATCGCGGCTGGACAAAGCAGTACCGTAACGGGCACTTTGGCAGGGCAGATCGTGATGGAAGGTTATCTTGATCTTCGTATTGCACCTTGGTTGCGGCGCATTATTACCCGTTTATTGGCCGTTGTGCCGGCGCTGTTAGTGGTGCATTACATGGGCGAACACGCTACGGGGGACATGTTGATCATGAGTCAGGTCATCTTGAGTATGCAGCTGGGTTTTGCCGTGATTCCCTTGCTCCATTATGTCAGTGATAAGCGGCGCATGGGACAATTCGCCATTGGCTTTTGGGCAAAATTGGGCGGCTGGTTGAGCGCAGCGATTATTGTGGCCCTCAACATCTGGCTTGTGGGCGATACCTTAGTGGAATGGGCCGCAGACGGGAATTGGGCTGTGCAATATTTCGCGATCCCCGCACTGCTTTTTTCTCTTGGAATGCTGGCATACATCACCCTCAAACCGCTCCTCGTTAAACATCCGTCGCAGGCAAGGGCTTACTTGCCCCATGGTGCGTTCAAGGGCATTGATCCGCTAAAAGCCCCTGACTATCAACAAATTGCCATTGCCTTGGACTTTTCGACCGCCGACCAAAAAGCCATGGAACACGCGCTGCACATCGGTGGTAAATCCGCCAATTATTTCCTCTTCCACGCCGTCGAAACCGCAGGTGCTTGGGTCATGGGCAGCGACA
>JBBQSW010000165.1:0-7891 GCA_038213575.1 Chitinophagales bacterium
TGCCCAATATGCAAAATGCCCATGGTTCGGGTAGAAGTTACCCCCAACACAAAAGATAACGAGCTGAAAATCAGCGATGAGCAAATCAGGCTCGCAAACATCCAAACGGACACGGTGCGGCTTCGCCCACTGGGCGAAGAAATCACCCTGGCCGCCACACTCCGGGAGAATCAAAACAGCATCAATACGGTGACCGCGAGACTCAATGGCAGGCTCGAACGCCTTTTCGTGCGCAACGCAGGCGAATATGTGCGGGCAGGACAAGCCGTTTTCGAGTTGTACAGCGAAGAGATAGCCGCCGCACAACAAGATTATTTGCTCGCATTGAAAAGCAAAAATCGCTATGGCAGCGCTGATCTCGATTTTGCCCGCATCGCGGAAGCCGCCCGCAACAAACTATTGCTCTGGGGTATGACCGAAGCGCAGTTGCAGGAACTCGAAAGCTCGGGCACTCCCAAAAACACCGTGACTTTTTACAGCCGCTATGCTGGTTTTGTCCAAGAAGCCCCGCTTGCTGAAGGCAGTTATGTGGCGCCCGGATCGACGGTGCTGAAACTCGCCGACCTTCGCACACTCTGGGCCGAAGCGCAACTATACGTCAGCGATTTGCCCTTTCTCGCCCAAACCCGCGAAGCATCGGTCGCATTGCCGTATTTCCCGGGAAGAATTCTAAGTGGTAAGGTCAGTTTTGTAAATCCCAACCTTGAAGCCTCCTCCAAAATCGTGCTGGCACGCGTGGAAATCTCTAATCCAAAAGGCGAATACCAACCGGGCATGCAAGTCTGGATAACACTAAAAGGCAAAACCCGCCGTGCCCTAGCCGTGCCGACCAACGCGCTCATCCGGGACAACCGCGGCGTTTCGCTCTGGACAAAAAATGAGAATGGCGGCTTTGAAGGTCGCATGGTGAGCATCGGCATTGCCAATGAAGACTATACAGAAATCATTGAAGGGCTGCAAGCCGGCGAGTCCGTGGTGGTCTCCGGGGCTTTTCTGTTGCACAGCGAATTTGTGTTTAAGAAAGGAGCAAACCCTATGGCAGGGCACAAGATGTAAATGGGAATACGCTCATGCAATCAGACCGTTACTTTCTCGTGCAGGTTTTAGTGTTTTAGTGATAGCACTGCTAAGAGCGTGTTACCCAGTAATTGAAAAATCATAAAGTGGATAAACATCAAACATGAAGAAGCGTATGAAAAAAGTATTAATCACCGGAGCAACCGGAAATGTCGGGTTGGCGCTTATCAAATCTTTAAATAAAATACCGCACCAATTACAGATTATAGCGGGCATCAGGGATTTGGAGCGAGATAAAGTAAAATTATCAGCGTATAAAGTTAGTGAAGTATACTTTGATTTTACAGATATTACTTCCTATGAATTTGCTTTAAAAGGTTGCGATATACTCTTTTTGCTGCGACCGCCCAATATTGCTGAAGTAAAAAAATATTTTAGGCCACTCATTGAAAAAGCGAAAGAAGCAGGCATACAACACATTATATTCTTATCGGTTCAAGGTGTGGAGAAAAGCAAAATCATTCCCCATCATAAAATCGAAAAATTAATTGTACATAGTAAAACTGCTTATACTTTTTTGCGACCTGCCTATTTTATGCAAAACTTCACAGGAAGTTTGCACAATGATTTAGTGACCCGTAAAAAAATATTTGTTCCTGCCGGGAATTCCAAATTTACAATGGTTGATGTACAGGATATAGGTGATGTAACAGCCAAAATACTTATAAATTCAACTAATTTCATCAATAAAACCGTAGAATTGACTAGTAATGAGAAACTTACCTTTAAAGAAATGGCAATTAAATTAAGTAAAGGATTAGGCACACCTATCACATACGAATCGCCCAATCTATTCAAATTTTATTGCACCAAAAGAAAAGAAAAAATGCCTTTTATGCTCATAATGGTCATGATTATGCTTCATTTTCTGCCAAGATTCCAGAAAGAACCAAAAATCACAGCGGAAGTAAAAAATATTATAGGCAAAGAACCTAAAACGTTTAGTCAATTTATTGAAGACAATAAAGCGTTATTAATAGCATAAAAAAAGCCTGATTTGCCCAATGAGGTATTTCCTAGCAACAAAAAAAGGTGTGAATGATGTAATAATTGTGCCCACCCTGATGATAGAGCATCATCAGGGTGCCATTGATATGTCCAAAGTTGAACTGGAGGCCGGTACCGACGCCGAAATGAAAACCATGGCGCAACAAATCATTACGGCACAACAAGCAGAAATCGCAACATTGAGGACATTCGTGCAGAACCACCCTGTAAAGCCGGCTAACCAGCAGTCAATGCCTGGCAATAGCATGGAAACCATGCACAACCAGATGAAGTCCATGGCTATGAGCGGTAAGGTTGACCATGATTTTGCGAGCATGATGAAGGTGCACCACCAGGGTGCGGTTGCGATGGCGCAGGAAGCGTTGACTAAAGGGAAGCATGCCGAAATAAAACAGATGGCACAGCAGATGACTAAGTTATTGGTGCCGCGTTCCTTATCCAAAATGATGTACAATTTTCCTAAAATTCTGTACTTCCAGCCGCCGCCAGGCCCGCAACTTTGCAGTGTTAAATTTAAAAAAATACAGTATCATTATGACACACGAATATAAAGTCGCAGGTATCACCTGCGAAGGCTGCGTTTCAAAAGTAAAAACCCAGCTGGAAAAAGTACCCGGCGTGATGGCGGCGGCCGTTGGCCTCGATGGCAATGTGGAAGTGACAATGCATCATCACATTACTACCCCTGAATTGCAGGCTGCCCTGCGCGATTATCCCAAATATCAATTGGCTGAAGTTGCCCATAAGGCCCCTGCTGTAAATGTGCCCATTGAGGATGTCCCACGCTCCTTTTGGCAGACTTACAAGCCGATTTTATTGCTATTTGGATACATACTTGGCGCGACGTTGCTGGTAGAATTCGCTGCTGACGCGTTTGACTGGATGCGCTGGATGCGCCATTTTATGGCGGGCTTTTTTCTCGTTTTTTCCTTTTTCAAAATGCTGGATGTACCGGCTTTTGCCGCTTCGTATAGCAGTTACGATGTAGTGGCGCGACGTTGGCTAGGATGGGGATATGTTTACCCATTTGTAGAGTTAGCATTGGGCATATTATTCCTGATCAATTTCAATCCTTTGATTACAAACGGTTTAACGTTCGTGGTCATGGGTATCAGTACAATAGGGGTAGTACAATCCTTAATGGCAAAACGGCGTTTTCAGTGCGCCTGCCTGGGTGCTGTATTCAATCTGCCAATGAGCAACATCACTTTGTTTGAAGATGTCTTGATGGTGCTGATGTCCGGTGCGATGCTATGGGTTAATTTGTAAGAAAATTGCTGGATTGGCAACCGTTTATCCATTTCTCATGAATAGAAAGGAGAACACAAATTCAATATTCACAAAAACGATTCTGCATGAAATTCAATATCCTGGCAATTGCCTTGCTCGCCATATCGCTTGGCCTTTTTACCGCCTGCAAAGACCATTGCGCCCATAACGGGGACTGCGACGCCCTGCTCAACATTGACTACCCGGCGGCTTATATCGTGAACGGTGGCAACGGTACGCTATCGGTTGTCAACCTGAATGACTCCAAAGTAGACGATGAAATCAACCTGAACGGAGCAACTTTTCCGCACCACATTTATCTAAGCCCCGACAAAACCACCATGGCCGTGGCCATTACTGGTACTGACCTTAGCGGCGGCCACGGTGGCCATGGCGGTGGCACTGGCGGTTTCAAAGTACAAATTATTGATGCAAGAACAGGTGACATCCACCATGAGATTGCGACCGAACACCTGCCGCACAATGCAATCTTTAACAAGGACGGAAGCGAATTATGGGTGAGTCAATCGGCCGAAGCAGGACATGTATTGGTATTTAAAACGTCCGATTATTCAAAAATAACGGAGATTGCAGTGGGCAAAATGCCTTCTGAAGCAACTTTTTCCGCAGACGGCAATATGGTTTTTGTGGCGAACACGGAGGACGGTACGGTGACGATGATAGATGCAGCGACCAAAGTGGTACTGCATACAATTACCGTAGGCGAAACCCCGGTTGGCGCATGGCCGGGCGCTGACGGGAATATGTTTGTAGACAATGAGACCAGCCAGTCCATCTCGGTGCTGAATGTAGCTTCAAGCACCGTTACCGCTACGATTCCACTCGGCTTCAAGCCAGGATATGCGGCTTACCATCCTCACCACGAGGAACTCTGGGTGAGCGACGCCACCCATGGCAAGGTGGCCTGGTTCAAGTATGAACTCGGTGTTTGGGTAAACAAGGGGGATTTTGCCACGGGCACGGATGCGCACGCGATTGCTTTTTCATCGGACAACCTTAAGGCGTTTGTGACCAATCAGGGCGCTGGAAATGTATCCGTGATTGACATTTCGACTCACACCAAAATAAAAGATATCCCTGTGGGCAGCAAGCCGAATGGCATTGTGCTGAGGCAGTAGGAATGCTTTTTAGTGAGGGCTGTTACGTTTGTTTTTTTGACAGGCGGCTTGCCCCACCCTTGTAAATCGTAAATTTTGTATTTTGAAACACCCTCATTAACCCTTCCTGTGTTAGAATTTCAGTATAATGATATCTAAGCTGTTCTGCCTCGCACTGCTCCTGTCTAATCTTTCACTCGCGGCGCAAACCACCATTGTTTGGTCAGATTCAATGGTGGTGGATGCTACGCCGAGGCCAATCACCGCCCCAAGTATCGCGCTGCTTTCCGATGGCACTCCGATAGTTACCTGGGGTGTAAATGGAGATTTTGTCAACTTTAGTTCTCAAATCTGGTGTTCCCGGCTTGAGAATGGAGCATTCACCACGCCCGTTGGGGTAGTACAAGCGCCCGATGTGCCCCTTTTATATGGTTTCGGGGGCTTTGATGTGGCGATCTCTGACAGTCAGGTTTTCGTCGTGTTTGAACAATCAGCACAGGGCATCTTTTTGGCACGGTCAGACGATGCTGGCCTTTCGTTTGGCGGCCCTTCTTCCGTGCAAGGAACCGTTGCTGGCGGGTATACTTTATTAGCAGCGGTGACGGTTGATGGCACCAGCAACCCAATTGTCAGCTACATCTTGTCTAAAGACAACAGTACCAATTATCTCGTGCGGCGATCTACTGACGGAGGTCTTTCGTTCAATGATGACCCCGTAAAGGGCAATGCCGCAGCACCCGGCGATGCGGTCTGCGAATGTTGCAATTCGGACCTGCTGTCTTCGGGTGATTCGGTGTGGTTGGTGTTTCGCAACAACAACCAAAACCTGCGTGACATCTGGGTGAGTCGCTCCTCGGATTTGGCGGCCACCTTCAACACAGCCACCGATGTGGACGCAACAGATTGGCAACTGAACGTTTGTCCCATTGCCGGCCCGCGCATGGCCAGATCGGGCGATAGCCTAGTTACGGTATGGATGAGTGGGGCTAGCGGAAAGCAGCGCGTCTATCTAAGCACGCTCCACGCTGTAACCATGCAGGCAGGGCAACAATTAGAATTCCCCTCACCAACAGGCCCTGAAACGGTCCAGAGCCAGACGGAAGTAGCCGCTTTAGGCGACACGTTGGGGGTTGTTTTTGTGGAAAATTCGAAAGAACTGGTGTTCCATTATTCGACGAAGGGCGCGACGAACCTGGATATTCCAGGGACACGTTTCGCCATTCCAGACCACACGCTGCAATTGCCTTCGATTGCATTCCGAAACGGGGTATTTCATTTGGTTTATGTGGATGCCACTTCCGGTCAAGTACTTTATAGACAGGGACTTGTAAAGAAAACCAGCCCGACCAACGAACCGGAAAAAGATTCCGCCTTAGACATTTCGGTATTCCCAAATCCCGTGGAGACCGGCGTTTTTTGGGTAAAAAGCGAGACCCAGGAATTGCAGGAGATTTCCCTTTTCGATGTTTTTGGAAAAAAAATATTGGGGCAAAAACCCGGCGTGAGCGAAGCCGCCGTGCCGACGGCCAATATTCCGAAAGGGGTTTATTTTTTGAAGTTAAAAACCCTGAAAGATGAGCTGACACGATTAATTATAGTCCGGTGAATTCATACGTATATCCGAATAAGAAATACAGTGCCCCAATTACCTGCTTTTCTAGTTGTTTTAAATCCACTTCCATGCACTACCGCTTGCTATTCGCAATCACGCTCTTTTACCTCAGCTCCCTATCTGCCCAAACCCTTACTGGCACCGTTACCGCACCGGGCGGCGCAGTCCTTGACAGTGTCCGCATCACGCTGTTCAGCGCAGATACCAGCCAGTTTTGGGAAACCCGCACCGATGCTACAGGGCAATATTTGATTGACAACCTCCCTGGCGGCGTGCCCTTGTTCTTCGGAGCTGCCAAATCTGGCTTTGCGTATTTTCAAAATGCCCTACCCAATATCTTAGGCACGGTCACCCTTAATGCGCAACTCGCACTCGAAACCCAAGCGGGCGTTTGGACTACCATTATGAACTCTCCTGAACCGCTTGGCGGCACCGACCTCGGTTTAGTGTTGCCCGATGGCACTATTTATTACTGTCACAACACCAAAGACCCATTTGCTTTCGACCCAATATCGAACGACACGATGACGCTTCCGGGCGATACCAAAGTGCAGGGCTGCGTAGCCTCAAAACTACTTTGGAACGGCCAAGTCATCATGGCTGGTGGCACTGACCAAGAAATATATGGCCCAGGCTCCAATAAGGTAAAGCAATACAATTCTTCAGCGAAAAACTGGCAGATCCTGCCCCCTATGCTCGACTACCGCTGGTATCCCTCCATGACCCAACTTGCAGACGGGCGCTTGCTAATTACGGGGGGGGGCGGACTGAATAACCCTGTTCGGGTAAATACGACTGAATTGTATAACCCATTGACAGGGGCAACTGAATTGGTCGATACCATCGCCATCCGCAACGAGCAATCGCCCATTCTTACACTCTATAATGGCAAAGCGTTGATGACCTTTCGCCCGCCGCAACTCTTTGATCCTGCTACAAAGCAATGGAATTTGGCTGCTGATTTTTTGCAGGGTAACCGGATGCCCAATGGCGACCACGTAGACCATGAACTGGTGCATCTGCCGGAAGGCGAGGTAATCGCAATAGGCTTTAAGCCATTTCCTGCAGGTAGTGGCGGTAAACTGGTGGAGCGTTATGACCCTGTTGCCAATACCTGGAAGTTCGGTGCACACTTTGCCCCATTGCGTTCCCGCGCGGAGACCGTGCTGTTGCCCGACCGCCGTATTCTTGTGCTAGCCGGCGCGAAGGAAGACCCCGCCGACCCTACGCCGGTGAATCAATGGAATTACATGGGTCTGGCTGATCTCTACAACCCCTACACCGACACTTGGCGGCGGCTTGCCACCATGCCCCGTAAGCGGGAATACCACGCCTTGGCAATCCTTGTGCCCGATGGTCGGGTGATCGTGGTGGGTGGAGAGGGCGCGCCGGGCAACGAGCCGCCGCTGAGCATTATTGATGCCTACACCCCACCGTATTTGTTCCGGGGAGTGCGTCCGCAGGTGTTGAATCTTGAAAAAACAGACTATTACCGAGGTGATACGATCCGTTTTGTGGCAGGACGAACCAATGCGCCCACAGCCGTCGTACTGCAAAGCACCACGGCGGTAACGCACATGATGAACTGTGGGGAAAACCGCTTCCTTGATCTTGGCTTCTCGCAGCAGGGTCAGGCGATTGAAGCCGTAGTGCCAAACGATTCGCTGCGGTCTATGCCGGGCTGGTATATGCTCTGGGCCATGGTGGATGATATTCCCTCGATTGCCCACATGGTGCGGATCTTGCCCGGGCCACCGGTGGTGGTGGTAACGCCGCCTACGGCAGGGTTTATCGCCAATCTTACTGC
>JBBQSW010000166.1:0-7839 GCA_038213575.1 Chitinophagales bacterium
GGTGGCAAGACTTCTGTGCCTATCTCCGAAATACCGAAGGCCAGTCCCTCCTCGTGGATAAGTCTTCCCATTCGATCGTAAAGCCTAAAAACCGGGCTGCGAAGGTTTGTGCTCAGGGCAATGATAAGGTGGCCTCGGAAAGGATTGGGCGAGACTTGGATTCGCTCTGCGATGTCGAGATACTCGGCACCGACCGTGGCCGACAGGCTGCGACAAAGTGTATTGCCCCCCTTTGCATTGCTCACCGTGAGGCATACTTGATATGAACCCGATGTGGCGTACTCGTGGATGGGATGCCGCTCCGCGCTGGTAGTTCCGTCTCCAAAATCCCAGAGCCATGTGGCAGGCTCATGGTATGACAGGTCTCGGAACTCAAAGCGAGCATGCTGCACCGTGTCTTGCTCGTATCGCCACCACGAGACTGGTACGTTGTCAATGCCAAGGCTGTCGCACACGGTGCCATCCATAGGCCCGAGGCGGTAGTTGGCGAAGGTGGGGATGCTGTTTGCATTGTAGCAGGGAAGCCGGATGCCATGCTGCTCGAAGGCACAGTCCGTGCCCGGCTCGTCGGGCTTGTGTACAACGTGAAGGGTACGTGAGCCACTGGTGGTGACGAAGTAAATCTTGTCGTCTGGAGCGAGGAAGCCTCCATCAAATTTTGTAGGGAAAGGATCATTGAACGGCTCGTAGGTGGCAATTAATTGTCCAGACGGTTCGACTGGATTAGCCCAGAGGTCATACTTGTACAAATAATTACTGAAAGTAACATACAACCAACGGGAATTTGGGGAGATGATGCCCCCTCCCCCAAAAACAGGTATGGGAATATGGAATTGTTCGTGATTGCTGTATGTGCCTGTGCAGCGATCAAAATCATAAATGTCCAGATAATGATATTCACCATTGTACACAATTGCTGAAAATACCACATATTTAGTCCCGTCAGGAGAAAAATATGCCTGTCCAATCCCTTCATGCCTTGGTTCTCCAATTGTCTGTTTGCCAATGATGCGTATACCATAAGGATCTATGAGTACGCTATAATATTGATTGCTATGACTGTCCCAGACACCGAGCCACCAGTCTCTGCCGTTGGCATGACGGACGACATCAAGCCTACCATATTCCAAAGTATCAATCAACAAGGGTGTTTTTCTTTGGACGACCTTCCCAAGCCCATTGTTCTGTGTTATGTCTATAATCGAATAGTAAAGACCGATAACTTCTTGCCCCCAAGTCGGAGGCTCCACATATCCTTCTTCAGCGTGAAACAGTATATACTGGTTCGGTTTTTCAGGGTAGGGAAGGATGATAGCTCCTTGCGGAAGGTCATAGCCAAACTGGTTGAACTCGTTGAGCGTGTCGCCATTTTCCATGACATGATGGGATGCATCGTAGATACTGACCCCATTGAAATAGAACAGCAGGTTGCCGTTTTCGTCGCTGATGGCCGCATCCGTGTCGTTGAACTCCAGATCGCTCTCCTGATCGTCCGAAATTTCTAAGCTCCCATTTGTAAAGGTTAAAAGGTTGAGACCGTATTCGTCATTGTTTGGCGAAAAGTGGCCGCCTTCGTAGCCAAAGACCATGGTGTTGCCATGGCCTTGCGAACGGACAGCCCCCTTGAACAAAAATGCGCTGGCAAGAATGAAGATGATCTTTTTCATTTTTCAAAAAATGACAAGCGGGGCGGCCACATATCGGTGGCCGCCCCGCTAATTTATTAAGGGACAATGATCAGTTTTACCACATCAGCGGGGTCTTCACCCACGTAGATGTGGCACAAATACAGTCCCGGAGAGAAAGATTGTGAAAGTACATGACCATTTTGTACAGTTAAATTGGCTAGTACTGCACCACTTATACTTACAATCTCTACGCGCAAAATTGCATCAGGCGTCGCCCCTTGAACCTGTATAGCGAAACGGTCTTGGGCAGGGTTGGGGATAATGTTGGCTTTGTAAGCAATTTTTGCGGCGCTCATTCCTCGCTCTTCTGAAGCCCCGCGCCCCGATGTGTTCAAACCACAGAGGTCTGCGTCGTCAAAGGTCAAAGGCTCTTCCACAAAAGAATTGTACAATGCACGCGCTTGCGGCACAGCATCTCCCCCCAAAAGCATACATTGATTGGCAATGGGCAATAGATCACTCAATTGTTGCGCGGTGGCTGTGTAATTGCCCTGAGCGATGGTTTCTATAAATATTCGGTTGACTGTTTTGCGGTTGGCTGACCACAAGTCGTTGGCCGTGATGGCATTGTTCAAACTGAGGATATTCGGGACGGCAGCCGATACGCTTGCCGCAAGCGCATCGTGGATGCCAACCCATTCTTCCAGCAATGGCTGCGCTGCGGTGAATAAGGCCTGTTTTTGCTGCATCAAGGCTGTTGAATCGGTTGCATTTTGGGCACTTGCGTACAACAGGTCAATATTGTTGCACACCTGGGCAAGGCTGTCCAAAATATGGACAATCTCCGCGCTGCGGTTTTGGCTGCTCACGGAGGCTGTGCCCAATTGTGCGGTCTGGTTCTCTACCTCATAGAGTTGCCCAATGGCGCCTGTGCTGGCTGCAGTATAGAATTGGTTCACCCCCAAGTCCTGCCCGTACAGGTAACTGTGGGCCTTCATCTCCCGGTAAAGCCCGCGCTCGCCCTCGCGCTGGGTAGTGCGGTCGTTGGGATGTGCGCTGGCGTATGTATCGCCCGCAATGCGCTTTTCGTTGTCAGTCAAATCTCGTGGCGGATCGGGATAGGCCGCTGGTGGCAGGGGCGGGCACTGGGAGCAGTCGCCGGAACTGCCCAACTGGGACGATTTGAACCAATAATCTGGATCATCTGGCCAGTAGAAGTTCGGCCACAAGGTGCTTGTCATCGGCGGTTCAACCCTGAATTCTGAGCCTTCAATATTTTGTTGACTTCCCCCATGTACTGCGGCAATCCCGGGCAGGTCATAAGTCCCATACCAGCGGTTGCCATTCCAGTCCTGGTCGCCGATAACTGTGCCAATTCCATCGCAGTATAAGCCATTATAATGGTCGTACATCTGTGCCGCACGCAGGTAGGCAGGGTCGCAGTTGCCCATAAAGTAGTTGCCCCAGGTGGACTTGTCGGTTGTGTTGCAACAGAGGGTGCAGTGGTCCGAGCCGAGCAGTTCGATGCCCATCATGCTGGTGCCAACAAGGCTCCCGTCCAAAGCGCGGACATCGTTGTCGGTTAGATAGCAATAATCTGAAGCGGACAAGAAAATACCGCGTGTTCTTCCCGAAAAAGCAGGAAGATCGGGGAAGCCCGAGCAATTGACAAAATTTCCATCAATCGTCCAACGGCCACTATTATCCACCATGATCCCTTCGTAATCGCGGCTTTCTTTGAAGATATGGTTGCCGGAAACGCGGCGCAGGTCTGGGTTGGCTACCAGGCCGTTGTTCAACAATAATATGGCCGGCCCAGTACCGCGAACCCGTACCGGGTTGTTGTTCTTGATTTTGATGGTAGCGCTGGGGGCTGTGCCACTTATTATAAAAGCAGCCTGTCCAAATCCCCAAGAAGGAAAGTTGACACTGAATTTGTTTTCTTCGATCACGATGCTCGAAGTCATTAATCCGGGCGTTGCGAAAATGCCCGAGGTGATGTCGTACATATCGTTACGCTTGGCCTCCAGTTTGGCAATGGTCGTACTTATAGCGCGCCAGCCGTTGCTACCCTCTCCGCCAAATATGGCATCGTGTACTGTCACAATACCGCCCCTGGCCCCGATACCCAAGCCAGACAAATTATCGCCCCAATTAGGCTGTTGCGTATATCCAAGACCTCCAATGATTTTGGTGAATTTGGCAAAATACACACCCAGATTGGCCTTGTATGTCGTAATGCCATTGCGAAGCCCATGAAACAGATTTTCAGAACTGGCAATACCTGATTGACCAACGGTAAATATTGTGTTGTGCAAATCAATACCCACAAAAGGGCGCAATGGATGCCAATTGGGTATTCCCGTAGAATATACCGGCAACATTTGACTTGTAGCTTGGAATTTGTTCTGTGAAAAAGGAAAGGGCTGGGTTATCCCACCAGAGACTCGAATACCGATATGGTTGCGATCAAAGTCATTGCCCCCTGCATGGAAGGATGACATATTAGCTCCTGAGCCGCCGCTGATGTTTGCCATGAATTCGGCATCCTGAATGATTTTGCCGCTCAAGCTTAGTGTCCCGCCCGATTCAACTACGATACCCCGCCACATTTGCTCGCAGCCGTGAACGCCCAATTGGGTTGGTTGGGAAGCATCTCCACCTTTCACGCCTTTGAGTTCCAGCCGTGCTCCTTTTTTCACGATGATCTTTGCGCCCGGTTGCATCCGCATTTCCCCACCGCTTATGCTCAGGTTGAAGTTGTTGTCTATCAGAAGATGCCCTTTGATGGCGATGCACTTGCCGCTGTTGTTGTAGCTGTTCTGAGAAGGGTTGCCACCATCAAGGGCTGTACTGGTGACGGAAAGTCCAGGAATGGATTGGTTTGGGTCAGTGGGTGCATCGCCCGCGTCAATGTTGAGCGAGCCTGAACCAGTGCAAGGGCAGGTGAAGCCTAGAACTTCACATAAAATCGGCGTAACGCCTCCGCCAACAATAGTAAATTCCTCGTAACAAACATCAGGCGTTCCAAAGGTGAGATTAATTGGGAGCAACTGTCCAACCAAGTCCAAATCATTCCCAACCTGTGCTATCAATTCAAGGGTCAGGCATTCACCATAAGTCACTCCACCAGAAGGTATGTGATGCGTTAGCGAGGGAAAATCTACAGTGGGAATATGGGTTAAACCTGTTGGTAGTTGTGTAGTTAATATTATAGGAGGATTGCTGAACTCATTGCCATTGCATACCACATCGTTGCAAATTTCAATACTAAGATTTACTTGACTTCCAATACAAGGCTCTACAGGCGCAATGTCAGTGGTAATCTCTAAAATATCATGTAGACTATTGTGTAAATCTGCTCTTACGGCATCGAAATAAATGGACCCAAGTATTGGGAATGGTATATCTTGGGAGGCAAAAGAACTCAGGTAAAGGAAATTCCAGCAAATACTTGATTCATTTGTAAAGGTAAGGGTATAGGTTGCAAACACTGGGTTTGTAGTTGGGGTTGAAGTAATTGGAACAAACCATGATGGGCTTGAAATCCCTGGATTATTGTAAACAACCTGATCTACTACAGGTGGGTTTTCGGAAAACTCCACCCTTATGCTGGGGTCAAAGTTTAAACAATCATTTGGAGTTGTGGCGATGAACGAAATGGTGCCACTCATTCCAGGAAAAATTGGTTCGCAAAGTGGGAATGCCACGCCTTCAGCGAAGTTTTCATTGTTGAATCTACGAAGTACGAGCCGACAGAATTGGTTTCCGTTTGTAGTGGAAATTTGAGGGGAAGCCCCACCATTACATTTCCAAGGTATAAATTCAGGTGAGGTAACCAAATTAGGTGTGTTGTCGTTATTTCCCAACGGGTCCTGCCAGAAATCAAAGCCAATATTTCCTGCTGTCAGTGAATTGCGCATTTCTGCATCGCTACCAAACAGCTCAAAATCCCAAAATGGGTTGATCTGACAGGGCTCCAAATTCTGACAAGCCTGTGCTATGGCTGGGTTCGTTACCACTACACGCACCGTGCCAACATCGCATTGCCTGCCGTCACATGAAGTGATGGTGTAACAAAAAGTGTAGGCACCGATTGCCTGCCCTTCCACATCGAATTGCCCAGGGTTCTCGATAATGGCCAACCCGTTGTGGTTGCCACAATCGGGTTTGTAAGTAAGCGTAGCATTGGTTGGGAAGTCGTTGGAAAGCAGCGCGCTGAAGTCTATGGAGATGGATTGATTCAGTCCAACAAAGAAATTCCCGTCGTCGGCGGCGACTGCAATGCAGTCTGGGTCGCAATCGTCCGTATCATAGCCCAACTTGCACAAAATGGACATTTCGGTTGCGGTCAAAGTGCGTTGCACCCCATCAAGGCCGTCGGGTATACTTGAGTGCATCACATAATGCTCGCCACCGGGACAGTCGCGGTCCAGATGGCTAAGTACGTTCATGAAAGTAGACACGTCCTGATTGGCCGGGTTGTACTCTCCGTTTACAGGCGGCAAGAGTGCCACATCGAACTGCACATTGCTCGGCCCACAGTCCTGATCCCAGATGATATCTGGCATGTTTGGGAAATCGTCTGAGTTAAATTTGTATTCGGCACAGCAAGGGCCATTGCTGCCCGGCGTCGCATTAATCATAAAATCGCCCGCCGGGTTTCGGAGGTTCAGGTCCCAAAGTGTATAGAAGCCTTGGTTCGATGCCCCGCTAGGGGTTATCTGCGAGCCAAAACCCAGCGTGTGCAGGGCTTCGTGCAGGATAACCGTATAGAAGTCAATCTCGCTTGCGCCAATCCCCCCTGCTGGGCCAATGTAAAAGTTGGTGATGTCAGCATTTACCTGAATTAGGGCATGCTGTGGTGTGTTTACTCCTCCAGTGAACAATTGTTGCTGAACAACACTGTAGCCCAGCCCGCACTGCTGGTTAAAGAAAGCAGTACCGACAGCCCCGGTCTCTGCATCCAAATCAGGGTTTTTCGAAAGCCGGACAATGGCCTTCTCCCCTGAAGGGGCGTCAATCAAATCCGACAAATCGGTGAATACATCGCAGATGGTTTCCATCTCGTCGGTTGTGAAAGGGAACATCCCGTTGGTGTCCTCGAAGATCAGTTCAAAGTCCTCAATTTGGTCACAGTGGTTTTGCTGGATGTTCAGGTTCCACAATGAGAGATCATCGGCCATGTACCCGTTGCCAAAGCGGTCGTAATAGTCATAACGGAAGTTTGGGTCGCTCCCGTTGCTGAATGTTCCGCATTTGAATGCAGGGGACTGTGAAAAGGCAGCTGTCGCAAGGAAAAGTGGCAGAAGCCACAGACCGCTTGAGGGCCAAGATGAAATTGGTTTGAAAAGAGAAAATCTTTTGGTTTCCATACTTTTGCGAAAGTTTTATGATTCCTACTCTGATTGTTAACATGGCCATTTCGGTGCAACCGGGGGCTGTTGGGGCTTGGTCAGGGCGATAGTTAGCGCTATCGCCCTTTTTATAGTTCTAATGGGGGGTATTTAGTTCGTATAGGAATAGAGCAAAGATGTACGTCTTCTTTCTCAAATAAGTATAACACTTTTTGAGGTTTATTCCCCCAAGGAAAAAGCATCAAGTTGGTTGCCAAATAGGTGCAGCCAAACCAAAGTAGACCGAGGTGAGCACGACAAGCCTTAGCCGGGAAACACAGGTAATACTGACCTAATCGGATTTCAGTAAATAATAACAGTAGGAATTTGGTGGAAACTTGGCTTTTTTACCCGCCAAGACTTAACTGTAGAAATGGGCAAAAGGTATCAGGGTATTTGGATAGATTCATTTGAAGGAAGTAGTTTGGTAATTACAGATTTGATGGCGCACAGGTTTGACGCAACAAACATAGGACAACGCTTGTCAAAATCCTCATGAACAAATTGTTATTTTTAACCACTTTGCCATTTCGAGCAATAATTTGGAGCAAGAGAATCAATGGAAAGCTCGGTTTTAAGCTCCCCTACGCTACATTTTTCTTTTCAGAGGCAGCCATATTCAGACTTTTGTCGTCAAGACAATCGTTCTTGTGTCGCCCTACAAAGTCAAGGGTGTTCACAACCAAATCACTTTACATGCAATTCACAGGTTTTTTTCTGCGCCTAAGCGTAATGCTTCTACTTGTTATTCAAACCTTTTGCACCCCAAACCCCATCGAAACCACGGAAGCAAAAAACGACCGGGGCCAACTCGA
>JBBQSW010000167.1:0-7792 GCA_038213575.1 Chitinophagales bacterium
CAGTTTTTGCGTTTTTGAAGGAGCATAGTGGAGATTACGTGACTGAAAAAAGGTGAAAAATGGCAAAAAAAGAGCCGTTTTTGACTCACTGAGAAAATCCCCAACATGCTCTATATGCCCACTTGTGCAAAAGTTGTCGGCTTTTTGTCAACCGATTTTGCAACATTTGCCCGCAAAAGCACCCGTTTCAACATGCCTAATTTCAAAATTACCTCCCTTGTTGCTTATTGGCTTTCCGCTGCACTATTGGTGGCGGCCTCCCTGTTCTATTACCCAAAGTGGAACAAGCCCGCTACAGAGGCTACCATTAGTTGGGACGTATCGGGCTACTATCTTTATTTGCCGGGAGCCTTGATTTACAAGGATTTGAAACAGCTGAAATGGTGGGCAACCATTGATGCAAAATACCACCCAGGGCCAGGTATGGGACAGGCATTTCAGCATCCTTCTGGCAATTGGGTGATGAAATACCCCATGGGGCAATCCCTTCAATTCCTGCCCTGGTTTGCCACAGCCCATATACTGGCTGAACCCCTCGGCTATCCCGCAGACGGATTTTCGCTCCCTTATCAAGCCGCTATCAGTTGGGGTAGTTTGCTGGTGGCCCTACTGGGGCTTTGGTTTTTTAGGAAGGTGTTAAAAGTGTATTTTTCAGACCCTGTGGTGTCCATTGTTTTGATCTGTACGGTGTTCGGCTCCAACTATCTGGAATATGCCAGCATCACCGGAGCAATGACCCATAACTGGCTTTTTACACTCTATTCCATCTTGATTTTCAGCACGATACAGTTTTATCGTCGGCCATCGTTTGGCTGGGCGGCACTCATTGGCTTGCTTGTCGGTTGGGCAACCATTACCCGACCCACGGAAATCATCGCTGCAATCATCCCCGTATTTTGGGGCATAAATTCTTGGGCAGCTTTGAAAGGCCGTTTTGCTGTTCTCACCCAGAACTTTTCCAAAATCGCCTTGGCGGCACTTTGCGCGGGAGCCATGATTTTCCTCCAATTGGCCTATTGGAAACATGCTGCGGACGAATGGATTGTGTACAGTTATCAGGGCCAAACTTTCACTTGGTTTCCGCCGCATATTGAAGACGTGCTTTGGAGTGCGCGGGCGGGATGGCTAGTGTATTCGCCGATGATGCTCTTTGCGGTGATCGGAATTTTTATGCTCCGCAAACGTTTGCCCGAAGTTTTCCCAACCGTGTTTTTCTTCAGTATGATTGCACTCTACATCACCTCAGCATGGGATATTTGGTGGTACGGAGGAAGTCTTGGGCAACGTGCCATGGTGCAGGCATATCCGCTGTGGGCGTTTGGGCTGGGAGCGTTTTGGGTTTGGGTTTCGGGACAATCTTGGAGAAAATGGATTTTTGTCCCATTGGCCGGGATTTGCATTTACCTCAACCTGTGGTGGAGCCATCAGGCGCACCGGGGAGGACTTTTTGTAAGCGAACAGATGACCCGAGCGTACCTGTTAAAAATTTTAGGACGATTCGACGAAAACCGTGACAATCTGAAATTGCTGGATACTCGGGAGGAATTCAAGGGTTCAGAAAGAACGAATGCTCGCGAAATATTCACCCAAGATTTTGATGCTGACACTACGCGCATTGCTTCTCCAGAAGCACCTATTTCAGGTGCGAAATCCTTGGTTTTAAACAAAGAAAAGGAATTTTCGCCCGAATTTGAATTGCCCATAAAGTCAGGAGAAAAAGGCTGGCTTCGCACTTCCTGCACTTTCCGATCCGACCCAAAAGAATGGGAAACATGGCGAATGACGCAATTCATTGTGCGCTTCAGTATGGGCGGTAAAATTGTAAAAGAGCGCGCGATCCGTTTACAACGTCATGTGGACGGCAGCGAACCAAGGGCTATTTTTTTCGATACGCGCCTACCCAACCAATCTTTTGACCGCGCAATGATGTTTTTTTGGAACCCCGGAAGTGACAAAATAGTGCGAGTAGACGACCTAAAAGCGGAGCTGTTTGAATGATATTGGCCCTTTTTTAATACCTTTAAACTCTCTACCCTACAAATGGGGTTGCTTGTTCTACACCAGAAGCATTGGCTTGGGACAAGTCTTTCCAAAACCTCAACGACCGTACCAGTACAAAAATGCCCGGCATCCTCTCACAATGAAAGGCTGCCGGGCCGCTTTTGCATTTGGCTTTCTGCTGGTGGTGGCAGTTCGTTCCGACTTGCTTCGGGATGGGAAGGGCGCGTCACGGTCGTTCCAGCCATTCATTACAGAGAGCAGGCGGGCCGAGGGCGGCGGGTGGGGCCGGTTTCGGCTTTGTTGACGAGGTTGCTGACGGCGGATTTGCCTTCGTCTTTGGTGGCCCCGAGCAAGCGCAGCACCGAACCAGAGAACCGGTCGGCTTCGAGTTACCGTTCCTTGCGTCGGTCGTTGTTTTCTTCGTTGAAGTTGTGGAAGTTGACGTGGTGGCCTAATTCGTGCGCCAGCACCCCGTATCCGATTGAAATTCTTTGAGGAAGTCCGTGTTGTACAGGATGTCGCGCTGGCCGTCCCGCTCACAGGCGAGGGCATTTTTGACATCTGCCGACTTCAAGAGAAACTTTTGTTTGATGCCGATGGCTTGGCATATTTCGGTCACGATTTGCAGGGCTTGCGGGTCGGAATCAAAAGTGTAGGGACTCAGGTTTTTCCCGTCGGTGTCGAAAGCGCAGCTGGTGGGAATGCTCATGCGCTGTTGGGCGAGGGCAGAAAAACCTGCGAGGAAGGCAAAGAGGAGGAGTATTGGTTTATTCATGTTGGAAAGTTTTACCAAAAGGCGGGGTAAATAGGGAGAAGGTCCAAGGGAATGTCCAATGTCCAACAAGGAATGTCCAATGTCCCTTGGACATTGGATAAAAAAAACCCTGCCGGTATTGCACCAGCAGGGTCGTATCGTCAAACCAAAAATCAATCAGTTCTTATTGCTTGATGCCGCCGTTGCTGGCTGGCACTGCTTCTTGTGTTGGTGGCACCAAAACTTCACCTTTGATGGTCAAAGTGTGTGTTTCAGGCGTTTCGTTGGTGGTAAGCGTCACTGTTTTAGTGAATGCGCCTGGACGGTTGGTGTCGTAGCTTACGTCGATGGTTTTAGTTTCGCCGGGCATGATAGGCTCTTGTGGGTAGGTTGGCACAGTACATCCGCAAGAACCTTTGGCGGATTTGATCACGAGTGGCTCGTTGCCGGTATTGGTGAACGAGAACTTGCGTACTTTATCACTTCCTTTTTCGATCTTGCCGTAGTCAACGGTAGTGGTTGGGAAAGTCATTACTGGACCTGTTGCATTTTGTGCGTTGATTGCAAAAGAGCCGAGAAGAAAGAAAGCGAGGAGGGAGAATGTTTGTTTCATTAGAAAGGAAACCGTTTAAGATGAGATGAAATGTTAGGTGCGTTAATTGTCGTTGTCAGAATGATGGCACAAAAGTATGGGGGGGGGCACCGCCGAAAGAACACCTCCGCTGTTAACGATAGCCAAAATAAAGCAAACCCTTTTTGAAGTTCTCTAATGAATTGAAAAACAAGGGCTTTTAGAGGTTTTTTGACCTCAAAAATCCATGTTGGGATTCCACATGTTTATACGAACTCCAGCGCCAAAAACCTTTGTGGAGAAATCTCGAGCATTGTCTTCGCTGTCCTTTTTACGATAAAGGATCTTGACATCCACAAACACATTATGCCACAAAGCCCAGGAAGCATCCAATCCGAAGAGGTCAATCTTGGCTGATACACCTTGGCCAATCTCGTTTTCATAGTCCTGCACTCGCGTATTGTAATCCAAGAGTGGATTGGCACCCCAGTTTCTGGTTGACGTATTATCTCCTGTACGGGTATGTATTAGGCGGGCTTGTAGTGAAAGTCGGGAAACTGGCTGCCAACGGAGCAGCAGGAGTGTTTCGGCAAAATTAGCCCCCAAGGGGTGCGCCAAGGGTTGGTTGTAGTGGGTATAACTATTGGCCGGATCGTAGTGTGCGTAAGTAAAGGGCCGAGCACGGTTGTGTTCCACTTGCAAGTCCAAATGCTCAAGGCCAAAAGCATTTACATATTTCGCACCTGCCTGGACTCCCCACTTATTTGCCCACCAGCCACTACCACTGAAAATTTCAGAAGCCACCAGCTCGTCGAGCATCACTTGGCCATAGAGTTGGATTCTCTTTAAAATGTTCCAACGCCCATCCATGCCCAGCAGCACATTGTCGGGACTGCCGATCATTCCTTCCACGCTTCGGTAAAAAATGACGGGGTTGAGGTATTGGAACTCAAATTGACGACTACGG
Organism: Chitinophagales bacterium; assembly: GCA_038213575.1. GTDB lineage: Bacteria > Bacteroidota > Bacteroidia > Chitinophagales > Saprospiraceae > M3007. The sequence continues at coordinate 4,294 of JBBQSW010000167.1, forward strand.
TTGAACACCGTGCCCTCAAAAAAGCCAAAGGCCAGCCGAGGTGTGACCTTAAAATTCAAATAATGGATGGCCGCGTACTTTTTGGGCAAGATGGTTCCATCTGGAATATTTACCTGCGACACCGGGCTGAGTTCAAGAAACAGGTTTTGATAATGGAACTTCCAAACCCTTGTGTCCAATTTCAGGAAAAAGGTAGGCGCTCCAAAATCTGACAGAAGCATGGAGCGGTAGCCATTTCCAATAAAATGTTTACCATGCCCCAACTGGATACCAAAATGTCGAGTGGCTTGAAACCCGAGGTAAGCCGTGGCCACATTGTAGTCGTATCCATTTTGAATGTCAAAGATTTGGCTGTTGTAACCCTTAAAAAAGCCCGCTCCCGGCACCGCTAAAAACTCGCCCACTCGCTGGGAAACATAACGTGGAAAACGCGCCTGCGTTTCCACCAAATTGGTATAAAAAAACAACTTACGATCCACTTCGCCGCGTACTTCAAAGCCACGCTGATTCTGGAAAACCAATTCATTATCGCCTTCCTCACGGCCCAAGTAAAAATTGAGCATTGGATTGGCGCGTAGTTTGAAATACCGGGTGTTCACCTCAAAAAAGTTGGCGGGAGTTTGGTAAAAATATTTCAGCAGCCCCCGCCCGGAGGTATGGTTTAGGAAGCGACTCGTATCCGCCAGCCACTCATTGCTATCATCCAAAAGATATTGAATGTCAGCATGGTCTTGGCGAGAAAGTCGGCCGGAAGCCAAAGAGTCCAGTCTGAGTGCATAGAGGGCCGCATCGCGCCGATTGGAGAATTTGAGCTCCGGATGTATTGGGCTTCCTACACCGCTCAGAATTTCAAGTCGGTCGAGCATTTGATAAGCGGGCGATTGGAGCGGAATACCGGTTGACTGGGAAAGAAGGGGAAAGGCCAGCAAGAGTCCACCAAAGCAAGCAATATTTTTCTTCAGGGCCAGATTGCGCAAATATTTAAACATGAGGATACTATTTCACTTTGTTGAAAAGTATGATACCTGAAAACGATCTATTGCGCCGAAGCGGTTTTAACAAAGTGGCCATAAAACACTCCGTTATCGTGATGCACACCGATTTGATAAATACCCGCGTCCCACTGGTTCAAGGGTAATTCCAGCAGGTTGTTACCTTCAGAAAAGGCAGATTCAAGGGTTTTTAAACGCCTTCCCAATCCATCAAGAACCTCAATATAAACCATTTGGGGCTTCCGCATAAAAATTTCCACTTTGACATAGTCCTTTGCCGGGTTTGGGTAGATTATGACGGGCTCATAGTTGGGCAGCAGCAATACATTGGTTACCGTGGTTTCTAAAGCTCCCAGGTCAGGTGCATTGCCTTGAAACCAGCGGTCGTTGATGCCGGCAATCACCAAACCCGCATCAATGCAAGGGCTGGCCTCTTTTAACTGAAAGTTGTTGATCGAGGTGTCGACAAACTCAGGATCAACATTTAGCCCATGCGTTTCCAAACCATAGGCCATGCTGAAATCGGCCAGACTGAAATAGTGCTGGACCCCTGAATTGAGATGCACCTGTACAAGTGTGTCGGCACATACATAGTTGTTGAAATCCAGGTCGAGTTTCGGCAGTTGGTCGCCCACTCGTAGCAAGAGCGCCATATTCTTTTCGGCAAAAAAAATGTTGTTTTTTGCAACCAGCCCATCCATTTCTGAACCCGCCGGGAAAACTTCAAGCCCATAAGCCCAACCACTTCCTTTCACACACACTGTATTGTGGAAGGCATACACCTTTCCAATTTTTGTCCCAAAACCGCTCTGAAATTTCATCGGTGTGCCCGGGGCAAACTCAAGGTTGGGAGAACCCGTCAAAGTGAACAGGTTGGTGTGAAAATCTGAAAAGATATTGCGCAGCAAAAAAACTGGCCCATACCGCACGGGGGCCAAGGAAGCCGCCGCTCCGCAGTCACGCAATATATTTCTGAAAAACCGAAGGTTGCCAGCCAATCCTTCCAGTTCAATTCCATCATCCCCGCCCTCGATTAAATTGTCGAAAACATCACACTCTTGAGTGTAGGATAAGTCTGTAACACTATTTGGAGCAGGGGATGCATGGGTGCCATCCATGAAGCCGGTGAAAGTGTTTCCGCGTATGGCAGCTCCGCGTCCGGTGTAGTCAAAGTCAAAAAAAATGGCCCCCGATTCTGCAATTCTTTCTCCAAAAGGGAATGGGTCGGGGTTCTGCTGGTAACAGAGAAAAGGTGTGATAGGCTCGTAGGTGGCTTTCCCGATAAACGTGTTCCAATCCGTATCATCTCTAAAAAAACAATGCTGAACGGTCAGTCGGTTGGTGTTTCCTTGCACCTTGATATTGATGTCGTTGTGTTCAAAATTGCAATGATCAAACACAATTTCATTGCAATTTTTCAGCGCGATCGTCTGCCGCAGAGGAGCTACCCCATAATGGCGAAAAGTCAAATTCTGGAATCGAATAAAAGACTGGTTTTCAATAGAAAGACAGGTTCTTTGGAGTGAAACGGCTACTTCGTGGGTATTGGGATCGCTTCCGTCTGCCAAATGGACAAAGAGTTTTTTATAGAGCGGATTTGGAAATTGAAAAGGTATGAGTGTGCTTGGTCGTGGATCCCGGTTCATACCACTGATACCAATCGGCACTGGAAACCCTAAAATACAACTAAGTTCGAGATGGAGGAGATCAGGGAAGCGTTTTGCATAGGGATACATGCGCAAATCGTCTATTACAACACAATTGACGTTCGCATTGCCATCTTTCAAGTTGGAGTAAAAAACCCCTGGATTTCCCTGGCTGGGCAGCCAAATATAGGGTTCAGGGTCACTGCCGTCCAAAATTGCTGCCTCCCCTGATTTACTCCGTATCGTAATTGGAGCGTTCATTGTACCACTTTTGGACAAATCAAGTCCCCCAATATGATAATTACCGCCCATCATTTCGATGTCTTGTCCTGCTTCCACTAAAAGAAGTGCGGTCGGCAAACTACAGGGTTGTCCGGTTGTACATGCATTCCCTGTACCATCCGGGCTGACATAGAGGGTACTTATTCCAAGGGTGAAATCTATTTCTGCCCGCGTCGTGAAACTGCCGCTCAGGGTCACATTCAGCGCAGGAGTAGTAGGGTCTGAAAGTACGACCTGCACCTCATAAATTGTAGCCGGTTGGAGCCAAAACATACTGGTAGAAAGGCGATTCTTCTCAGGTACGTTCGTCATCGGGAATCCAACATTCCAAGTCGAGACCCCTGATAATCTATAATTTATGTCGCCCAGCACATCCCCCTCGGAATCCGAAAGCGGGTCGAGATAAACATTGATCCCAGCGGTTTCTAAACCGGGAAACAACTCCAGTGTGGGCTGTGCCACAAGGATCTGGCTTGCAAATAAGAGCAAGAGGCCGAGTACTTTTCTCATAATGAATCTTATTGTTCCAGAATCTTTTATCGCTCAAGCACCGATTGAAACACCTCCTTCCAATCCTCC
>JBBQSW010000168.1:0-7742 GCA_038213575.1 Chitinophagales bacterium
TTGAAGCAGTAACGCTTGCCAAGCGGGAAGCAGACGATAAAAAAGCGGGTTTTGCCAAAGAAGTGGCCGATGCACAGGAACGTGCTCGTAAAGAGGTGACCGACGCCCGCGAACGCGCCGCTGCTGAAGTGGCCACTGCCCGGAAGGATTCAGAGGCAAAACGGGTTCAATACGCCGCCGAAACCGCTGAATCGCGTAAAAAAACGAGCGAAGAAATTGGCCTGGCACAAAAGGAATCTGCCGAAGGCGTACAAAAAGCACGTCAAGATGCGGCGGCCAATATCGCAGCCACCCGCGAAAATGAATCCAAAACCGTAGGTGGATTAAAGGCGCAAGCTGCGGCAGAGATTGTTCAAGTTAAGGAAGAAAAAACGCAGATCATTGTAGAAGAAAACCGCAAAGCAGAAGCCGCAAAGCAGCAACAAGTAGCTGAAAGCCAAAAACTTACGCAGCTTCAAGCGGACATCAAAAAAGCACAGGATGAACTTGCCAAATTGAAGGAAGAAGCGGAGAAGTTGAAGAAGAAGGATTGAGGAGTTTCAAGTGGCCCGATTCCAGTATCAAGCCCGTTTCTACAACCAAGGTAGATACGGGCTTGTCTTTTTGCACTTGGGATACAACTGGGTATGGAGAGTCGATGCAATCCGAAATTCTCATATCAGAAAGAAATAAGGTATCATTCCATAGGAGATAAATGTTAGCTGAAGCATATTTTCACCGCTTAAACCCAGAAGTCACCTGCTCCAGCACCCGCTCCAAAAAGCCCTTATCATTGGTGATGATTTCGGCGGTGCCCAGCAGTTGCTGCTCGAACAATATTTTCATTTGAAAACTTGTGAGTAAAAAGGTGTCATTCACAATCTGGATACTGTCTACGACAATCGTGTATTCGCGATTTTTGGGCACTAAGGATTTGGATTTGACCCTTCCTGAGATGGTGCCAAATTCTTGATAAGGGTAATTGTCTAGTTTCATCACCACGGGCAATCCTTTGGTGACTTTTCCGCTTTTTTCCACGGCCAGTTGCATCCTGCCAACAATCTGATCCCGTTGCTGAGGCACGATGGTCATAATGACTTCGCTCGCGCGCACAAACTGCTGAAGCGTGAGGCCATTGAACACTACCCTACCCTGAATGGGTGCACTGAGCACATACGTTTGAGTCCACTTGTCCATGCTGCTGCGAAGCGCACGGAGGCTAGCGAGCAGACGGGTAGTAGCGGTAGTGGAAGTTTCCTGCTGACCAAAATTGGCGGAGTTTATATTGTTTCGTAGGCTGATGATTTCACGGTTTTTTTCTAATACATTGGTTTCGTGGCGGTCCCGTTCATTGACTAGATTCGAAACTTTTTGACGTTCTTCGTCCAATTTGATCTCCGAAATAAGGCCTTGCTTAAACATGTCTTTTTGTCGTTCGAAAAAACCTTCGGCGATTTTCAAATCATCACTGGTACGCTTCAATGCCTTTTGTTCAAAAGCAATACTTTGCTCCAATTGCTTGATTTGCAGTTGAATAGAACCAATGTTGGACTGCACTGAACTGCTTCGACTTTCTCGTCCAAACTTAAAATCTTCTAAATCGCGTACAAACAGGTCATAATCGGATTGTAATTCGCCTAGGCTCAAACTGTCCGGGTATTGAACTTGGCGCAATGCATCGCTGGAAAGTTGTTGCCACCCTGTCACGAGTACGTCGAGGCGGCGTACATCGGTATAACTTGCAGTGTTTTGCAATACGGCGAGTGGCTGTTTTTCGGCTACAGAGTCTGAATCTGACACCAACAGTAGCGTGACCTTGCCATCGGTTCGTGCCACGACCTCCACGGGAGGGTTGGCCGTCGTGATGCTCAGTTTATCGCTGGCCACCACGTCAGGGTAGCGCACAAACCAGGCCACCACCAGCAACAATCCAAAGCCCACAAGCACCACCACGGTTCCCCATTGCACGAGCCAATTGGGCGGTGTTCCGAGTATTTCTTGCACCTCTTCGGAGCGGAGTTCTACAAAGTTTTTTTCTTCTGCCATTTTTATTGAATTGGGGATGTTGGGGAGCGTTCAATAAAGAGGGTACTCAAAAATCTGTGTCAATTTTCAACTTAAATCAGTCAGCCTTCTAATCATCCCAAGTACCATCGCGTCAATAACTTGATACACGACAAGCGGCTTTTGGGTGCGCCAAATTATGTCATTGAATTCTTCTCCAAAATGGGCATAAAGGTGCATTCGAGCCTCCTGCATTTCCTCCTCCACATGCTTTCTGGTGTTCAAAAAAACAATCCAGCCGCCTTCTTCATGGACTTCTTCCGCCCATTCAGCATAGTAGTCGTCATCGGGCGAAGCGTGAAAATTAAGCACATTATCACAGAAAAACACAAATTTTGAAATGCCTTGTAGCATCAGCAGGTCGGCCACGTTGCGTTTTAAGAACATTATGTCGTTGTGCAACGTGTCGTTCCATTCACCTATCAATTCGATGAGCGCAAAACCTTCGTCATAATCCACCAATAAAATTTTCCCATATAAGGTGGAAGACCCAAAAGCATCCCATTGCGGATGAATGTAAAAGTTGTAGAGGCTGTGGGTGAAATCGAATTCGCTATAAGTGCGACCAAAGAAAGGCGAGCGTTCGTCTTCTTCGGCGATGTAAATATCGCGCCAACGGAAATGAGGTTCTATGTCGTGCATGGTGTTTGATCGTCAGTGCAAAGTTCGCTTTTTCCACAAAATTTTTGTTGAAGCAACCCTATTCATGTACACAAGTCTTTTTACTGACAATGCAATGACAAAAGGCGCGTTATTCGCCCGTCAAATTTCAAAACGCAACAACTACACATGAAAATTCAATTGCCTGCCCTAATCAGCCTGCCCCTCCTTTTTCTTTCCCTTTCTCTTTTTGCTCAAAACCCCTCACGTGTCACCATCAAAGGTACCGTGTCGGACACAACAGGAGAACTCACCGCGTTTGCTACAGTAATGCTCTTGAACCCTAAAGATTCAACACTCGTGAATTTTACCCGCAGCGGGAATGAGGGGGAATTTTCGTTCAAAAACGTAAAAAACACGCCCTATTTGCTCAAGGTGTCTTACGTTGGGCACCTGCCATTGCAACAATATTTGCCCGCTTCAGCGACTGAAATCAACGAGGTGGGCAGCTTGAAAATCAAGCCTATTACTTCTGAACTGCTTGAAGTGGTGGTAAGAGCGGCCAAAGCGACGCTGAGCATCCGAGGCGACACGATTGAATACGATGCATCTTCGTTCAAAGTGCCGCCAGGTTCTACCGTGGAGGATTTGTTGCGGCGATTGCCGGGCATTGACGTGGATGCGGATGGCAATATAAAAGCCCAAGGAAAGGACGTGAAACGGGTTTATGTGGACGGAAAAACCTTTTTCGGAGATGACCCCAAAGCGGCTACTAAAAATCTTGGCGCAGAGACCATTTCGAAAATTCAGGTGTACAACGAATCCTCCGAACAAGCCAAACTGACGGGTGTGGACGATGGCAAAAGAGAAAAGGCGATGAACCTAGAACTCAAGGAAGAGTATAAAAAAGGTTCGTTTGGCAAATTGACGGCTGCCGTGGGTACTGAAGAGCGCTGGGCCGGGCGTGGAAGTTTCAACCGCTTCAATAAAAAAGAACAACTTTCCTTCATCGGTTTCAGCAACAACATCAACCAAACGGGGGTAAACTGGGAGGATTACGGTGAATTCAAAGGACAAAACACCTTTGGGGATCAAGACAATGGGGACTTTGGTTTTGGCGGAGGCAACCGTTACTATATGGTTGGGGGCAGGGGAGACGATTCCCCTTTCAACAATTTTGACGGTCGCGGCTTTACCACGAACTATGGCGGCGGGGCAAACTATAATTACGACCACAAAAAAGTAAAGGTCAATGGCAGTTACTTTTACAAGGAAACCAGCCTCGATCTAGAGCAGTTTACGGACCGCCAAAACTTCTTGCCCGACACTACTTTTTTCAGTGCCGAGCGTACGGAAAAAGCCGATTTCAGAGGCAGCCATAGCCTCAGCACACGGCTCAATTACGACATTGATTCAAGCGATTTGATCATCCTAAAAGCTGAAGGCCGTTTAAGCAATGCGCACTCGGAAACAAATGAAACTCAATTTTTTTCTGATGAATCACGCTTGAAGACCAACAATCTAACGCTAGACAACGGCAGCAATTTGGATTCATGGCGCATAACCACTGCCGCCATTTATCGCCACCGATTTAAGAAAAAGGGGCGCTCGTTCGCGCTCAGCGCTGGTTACAATGATAGCCAATCCGACGGCGCCGAAACCCTTTCTTCCAGCAACGAATTCTTGTTAACCGGAGGACTAACCCAAATTAGATTGTTCAATTCCAACGCCAATCACACCCGCCAGTTCAAATCAAGCGCACTATTTACTGAGCCGCTTGCCAAAAAATGGTTCTCTGAGTCTTTTGTCAACTTTAGCAAAACCAACAATGAGGTGAACCGCCCCACTGGTGACCCAGAAAATAACAATCAACGAATAGACAGCCTCAGCATTTATTACGAACAAGCGGTGCAGTACGCCCGCATCGGCTCCAGCGTTCGTTACTCTAATGATGGATTGAACGCCTCGGTGGGCCTGGCCGGTCAACATCTTCAGTTGGGCGGCACCTATTCTGTGGACAAGGGTTTGCCCCCGCTTTCAAATCCACTGAGCCAAAAGTATTTCAACCTAACACCCAATCTAAATTTGGAATATCAATTGCCCAACGATATGTGGTTGAGCGGCAATTACAGTTACAGCGTAACGGAACCGCAGTTTAATGATCTTCAACCTGTGCCATTGGTTACCAATCCGCTTTATCGCAGGGAAGGCAATCCGGATTTGCAGCCACAGCGTTCGCACAATTTTGGTGCGAACTTCAATTACTGGAATTCTAGCTCTATGGCCAACGTTGGCTTAGGCGCCGATTATGATTTGTACGACAGTCAAATTGTTTACAGTCAAACCATTGAATTCATTGATTCTATCGGCGCTCGCACCACTTCAAGACCCGAAAACGTTTCCGGCGGGCGCAGTTTCAGCACCTACCTCTGGTCAAATATGCCGATTGTCAAGACCAAACTTACGTTCAATTTCAACCCCAGTATCAACATTTACCGGTCGCCTTCATTCATCAATGGTGAAGAAAACGAGACAGACAACCAGAGTTTCAACCTTCGCGCCGGGTTCAACTTTACGCCCACGCCGAAACTTATTGCCGGATTGAATGGCAATGCCCGATTCAATAATATTGAATACTCGGTGCAAAGCGAGCAAAACCAGAAAATCCGAAGCTATGGCTCTGATGCGTCCATCAAGTGGCAATTTTTGGATAAAATGTTCTTGGAGAGCAATTTCAACTACAATCTGTTCAAAAACGAACGCTTCGCATTCGACCAGAGCACGGCCATCTGGAATGCCTCTGTGCGCCGACTTTTTGGCGAAAATAACCGCGTGGAAGTACGTCTCGCAGCTTTTGACGTTCTTAATCAGCGTATCAACATAAACCAGAGCGGATCTCAGAACTTTGTGATCAATTCTACAGCCCCTACGCTGGCACGATATTTCATGCTGAGTGTGAGCTACAATGTTCGCGGCTATGAGAACAAATTAAAGAAGAATGATTGGTGGTAACAGAGCCTTTGACCTGCCTTGGTCTTTTTATTTCTAAATCGAAAATGATCTTGCCCTTGTGTTGCGCAGGGCAATTTTTTGAGAAGAAACCCGTTTTTCTGTATTCAATTTTTGTCAAATTTAACGGTAAATAGTTAAAAGTCAGCCCTGCATGTCATTCAAAATCAAACTGTTCGCTTCTATTTTCTTGCTCATTCCACTTGTACTTTCTGCTCAAAAGAAGCCAAAAATCGAGTCCGCCGGCCAACCATCCGAAACAGCGATTCAACAATTGCAAGGTTTGGAAGACACGCTGGGTGTATTGGGCTATGCCATCGTAAACGACTCCATCGAAGCCGAACGTTTCGCTGCATGTCGGGTATTTATCACCACGCTGGTGCGGACCCTAAAAATCGAGAACTCGTTCAAGTACCCTTTTGAACAATTGCGTAGCGTCTCCATATTGACCCCGCCAGACAGTAGTTTCAGAATCTTTACCTGGCAACTTTTTGTCAACGACTCGACTTACCGATACTACGGCAGTATTCAAATGAACGAGCGCAACCTAAAATTGTACCCGCTCATTGACCGTAGTTTTGAGATGCCAAAATTCCCCACCAACGAAGCACTTCCACCTGACCGCTGGTATGGTGCGCTTTATTTCAACCTCCGCCAATTCGATGGTCGCCAAGGCCGCAAATACCTTCTATTTGGCTATGACGCCATTGATTTTTTTGAACGAAGGAAATTGCTAGACGTTTTGAGTTTTGACAAGGAGGGCAAGCCCGTGTTTGGCGCACCCGTGTTTGAAAAACCAGATGCCGATCCAGAACACCGTGTTTATGTTCAATATTCCGCCGACGCTAAGGTGAAACTGAACTGGGACGAGCAATACCAAATGATTATTTATGACCACCTGATCCCCTTTCCTAGCCCCTATGGGCGAGATATGACCCAAGTGCCCGATGGCAGTTACGATGGTTACAAATTTGATAAAGGTCGCTGGAAATATGTGGACAAGGTATTCGACGACAAGCAAAAAGACGTGCCCTTCCCTGAGCCAATTTTAGATGCGCGAAAGGACAATGATATTTTGGGAAAGAAAAAGAAAAAGAAAGGCTAAAACCTGTATTAATTCATTCACATGAACCTGCGATGGCAAATCGCCCAATTTTTTGAAATCCGTTGGTGGCGATTCTACCTTTCAGGAAAAGAAAAAACAGCCTATTTAGACTGGAAAAAAGACTATTGGAAACAGTTTTTGGCCCAAACGGGAGTGGAACCGCTTCCTGGCGAAAAAATACTCGATGCAGGTTGTGGCCCCGCCGGAGTATTCATGGTTTTGCCCCGTCAAACAGTAGACGCGCTCGATCCTTTGCTAGAAAAGTATCAAAGGGAAATCCCTCATTTTCGACCTGCCGATTATCCGCATACAAGGTTTTTTTGCGAAAAAATTGAACGATATTCCCCTGAATATCAATACGATATGGTCTTTTGCCTCAATGCTATCAACCATGTAGCCGATCTCCATCGCTGCCTCGACCGCTTGACCGAGCTGACAAAGCCTGAAGGCACTTTGGTGCTTTCTGTGGACGTACATAACTCCAATTTTCTCAAACGTATTTTTCGACTTTTCCCAGGGGATATTCTACATCCCCATCAGCACGATTTGGCGGAGTATGAAGCCATGTTAGTCAAGCGTGGTTTTTATTTGGAAAGAAAGATTCAGATAAAAAAGGAATGGGTTTTTGGGTATTGGGTATTGGTGGGGCGAACTTCAGAAAGTACTGGCGAAAAACGGCGTTCCAGATAAATCTTGCCGGGCCCAGCGCCCACTTTTTCTATCTTATTTAGTTCTACTTTGTCACATCAGCCCATATTAGGGCAATGCAATTGACTTAAGACCCTGAAAGGGTCAAACATGAATGGCCCCGAATGAAATTCGGGGAGGGCGTATGTGTAACAAACCCGAATGGGGTTGAATGTGCGTTTAGAATATATTCAACCCCATTCGGGGTTGTTACCATTGCTTATATTCCCCCCGATTGCATCGGAGGCTATTCATGTTTGACCCTTTCAGGGTCTTAAGTCAACGACATTGCCCTACG